>CAYUUB010000045.1:0-10829 GCA_964447725.1 uncultured Oscillospiraceae bacterium | reverse complement strand
CGGGGCTAGCCCCGAAGGGCACACACCGGCAATCTTACGTTGCTACTCTAGCCAGGCAAAAAGTGTTACCCATGTTTGACGCTCTTACACCCGACGCCGGGCGAAGCGCAAAACGTACGGCGCATTCCCTTGAGCAAGCGGAGGATAAACGATATAATATTTACAAAATAGCAAAGGAGCTCGACGCGGCACATGCAAGACGACAACGAAACGCGGCGACAGGAAACGACGACGGAAGACCTGCTGGGCCGGCTGCGTTCCGGAGAATCGCTGACGGAATTTTTAAAAGACAATTCGAACGCATTTTTATCGATTTCTCTGGAAGAATATATCAAAGCCGTCATCCATGACAAAAAGAAGACGCACGCCGCGCTGATCCGGGACAGCGGCATCAACCGCAGGTATTTTTACGACATCCTTTCCGGCCAGCGCCACCCGGAGCGCAGCTATGTGCTACGCCTGATGCTTGCGCTGAAGCTTTCGTTTCAGGACGCGCAGTGGCTCCTGAAAGCGACCGGATATCCGCAGCTTTACGTTCGAAACCGCAGGGACACCGTCGTTGTCTACGCGCTTGAGCGCGGCCTCGGCGTGCGCGAATGCAACGCGATGCTGGAAAAGATCGATCTGGAGCCGATTTGAGATGGGAGAGATTCGAAAACGAGGCTACGAAATCATAAGGGAACTTGCCTCCGGCGGGGAAGGGAAGGTGTACCTCTGCAAAAAAGACGGCGGGCTTTTTGCGCTCAAGGTGACGCTGCGCCTTTGCAGGGAGCAGATAGAAACGCTGGAGCGCATCCAGCGGCTCGGCGGCGAACATTTTCCCGCGCTGCGCGAGATCTTTTACGACGCGCACAACACCTACCTCGTGCGCGCGTATGTGGAGGGGTATACGCTGGCCGAGGAGCTCGCGAGGAACGGCGGCTTCGCCTTTGTGCGGGCAAAACAGATCGTCCGGTCTCTCTGCGACGGCCTTCGGCTGCTTCATGGCGCGCGGCCTGAGCCGATCATCTATCGCGACCTGAAGCCGGAAAACATTATTTTAACGAGCGGCGGGGACGTTCGCATCATCGATTTCGGGATTGCGCGGCGCTACAAGCCGGAGGCAAGCCGCGATACGCGGCCGGCGGGCACGGCGGGCTACACCGCGCCGGAAATCCTCTCCGGATTTCAGAGCGACGCGCGCAGCGACGTGTTCAGCCTCGGCGTCATTCTTTACGAGATGCTCTCCGGCAGGCGTATGCGGCAGCCGCCGTACCAGATCCGCCCGCTGAAGGAAAACGCGCCGTACCTGCCGAAAGGGGTGGATACGGTTATTCAAAAAGCGACGCGGCCGCGGCCGATCGACCGCTATGAAAACGTGGACGCGTTCTGGAAAGCCCTGGAAGCGGTCGGCGGCAGGCGCAGGACGCACGCCCACGTCGGCCTGCTTGCAGCCTGCGGCGTTTTGTGCGCGGCTCTGGTTGTTGCCGGCGTCTGGCTTGGAACGCGCAAGGCTTCCGCCGGGACGCCGGAAATTGAAGCGTCCCCGGCACAGGCGGCGATTATGGCGGAAAGCGCGAGTGCAAAACCGGCTGCGGCCGCGCTGCGCGAGGTTGCAGTTAAAGAGCCGGACGCCTATATTGGACGCAATGTCGAGGATGTTTGTGCGGAGCTTGCGGCGCAAAACTTTTATCCGGCGGTCATCGGGGAAATATCGTCTGCGGAGGCGGGCGAAATCCTCGGATGGGAACGAAACGACGTTGCGGGGGCGCTGCTCACGGCGTCGATCGGCCCCGCTGTGGACGCGATCGGGTTTGCGGACGACGAACTGGCCCGCGCCGTGCAGGAAACGCTCGGCCTGCCGGAAGGTGCGGCGGTTTCTTCCGACGATATGGCGGCGCTGACGACGCTGGATGCAAGCGGGATGGGAATCGCTGCTCTGGACGGGCTCGAATATGCGGTCAACCTTACGGGGCTGGATTTGAGCGAAAACGAAATTACGGACCTATCGCCGATCGACACGCTCGGGCGGCTGGAAACGCTGACGCTTGACGACAACCGCGTGGAAGACCTTTCCGCGCTTGCGCGGCTGCGGTATGTCCAAACGCTGTCGTGCGACGGGAATTTGATCGTGTCGATTTCCGCGCTGGACGGAATCGGCTACCGCGCATTGTCCCTCGCGGACAATCGGATCGTCGATATTTCGCCGCTTTACCGGAGCATAAGCCTTGCAGCGCTGAATCTCGCGAACAATTCGATTGCGGACTTATCGGTTCTGTCCGGCCTGCAAAAGCTGGAAACGCTCGATCTTTCCGGCGTCCCGGCGGAGGACTATACGCCGCTTTTGAACTGCGCCGGACTCAGAACGATGGCGCTTGGCGAGGACAGCGCAAAAAACGAGGAATGGGCCGAATTGCTTATACAAGCGGGGATTTCGGTCTCTTTCCCGGCGATGGAACCGGACGGCTAGGGTGCGTTTCTAAAAGCGCGGCGGCACGGGCCGACATTTTTTGCCTTGAAATATTTTAAATGCATAACAAAACAGCGTCCCGGCTTTTTACGGGACGTTGCTTTGTCGTGCTTCAGTTCTGTTTTGGTTCCGCGCGCCCGGTGGCGACGATCTCCGCGCCGTCGAAGGGTACGCTGTCCCCGCAGCGTACCGGTGCGGTAAGGGTCACGCCGCGGAGCTGTCTCACAAGCGTTTTCAGCTCCGCCTTGCGGACGGGACGGCTGCTCCGAACGGACACGAGCGGATACCGTCCGCCCGAAACGCGGACTGTGGTCGTCAGCGTGCGGCGCGGGTCGGTCAGTTCCGCAAAGCCAAAATCGACGCCGCGCTTGCATAAAGCGCCTTCGATGGCCAGCTCGCCGTTTTCCGTCCGTTTCGGGAACAGCGCGCAGCCGTTGGGGCAGCAGGTGCAGATCAGCTCGCTTTTTTGCGATTCCTTCGGCAGCGCATCCTGCCGGAGCGAAACCGACAGCGCGTCCGAACCGGAAACCGGCGGCAGGTTCAGGCGGACCATCTCCGCGGGAGACAGCCTGCGGGCGGACTTTTTAACGAGTACAGCGTCGCCTTGCCGAACGAGTACCGTCTGCATCCGGCCGGGATTTTTTACACGGAGCGCCAGGCGCGTGGCCGTGCCCTGCACGACGCTGCGCGGCAGGACGTAACGAACGCCGTCCTCCGCCGAAACGCGGATTTGCAGGTCGTCCGAATGTTCGCCCTTGACAAATGAGACGGCGGACTTTGCGGCGGATTCTGCTTCCGCGGAGACCATGTCCACGATGTCGTGCACGTGCAGCCCGTTGCCGCAGGAGAACACGCCCGGCACACTGGTCATCAGCCGCCCGTCCACAAGCGCGCCGTTTGTAACCGGGTCCATGGCGATGCCGCAGGCCTTTGCAAGCTCGTTTTCCGGAATCAGCCCGACGGAGAGGATCAGCGTGTCGCACGGGATCGTCCGCTTCGTTTCGGGCAGAACGGCCCCGGCTTTGTCTACCTCCGCGGCGACGACCGCTTCGAGATGTTTATCTCCAATGATATCAACGACGGTGGTGGAGAGGTGCAGCGGGATGCCGTAGTCGGTCAGGCACTGGCGAACGTTGCGCGAAAGGCCGCTGCAGTACGGCAGCTTTTCGAGTACGCAGGCGATTTCCATCCCTTCGAGCGTGAGCCGGCGCGCCATGATCAGGCCGATATCCCCGCTGCCGAGGATGACGGCGCGGTTGCCGACGCGCACGTTTTCCATGTTGGTCAGCCGCTGGACGACGCCCGCGGTATAAATGCCCGCCGGCCGCGTGCCCGGGACGGCGATCGCCCCGCGCGTACGCTCGCGGCAGCCGGTCGCAAGGATGACCGCGCCTGCCTGTACGGTGTGCAGGCCTTGCTTGTCGGCGTACTGCACGATGCGTTCGGGTGTAAGCTTTAGCGCCATGGCGGAGGTTTTCAGCGTGACGCCGGGTTCGCTGAGCACGGGTAAAAACCGCTCGATATATTCCGGCCCGGTCAGTGCGGCGGAAAATCGTTCGATGCCGAAGCCGTCGTGGATGCACTGGTTGAGGATACCGCCCGGCTCGGGGTTCCGCTCGATCATCAGGACGCTGCCCGCGCCCAGGCGGATTGCTTCGCCCGCGGCGGCGAGCCCGGCGGGACCTGCTCCGATGACGACGATATCGCAGCGCTCCGCAGCGCTTGCCTGCGTACTCATTTGACCACCCCCGTAAACGGACGATCGTCCGCGTGCTTGAGGCAGACGTCCTCATACAGTACGCCGTATTCCTGATTCAGCATGTCGACGATGCGCGTGAAGCAGTAACCGCCGTTGCAGCGGCCCATCGTCGCGCGGACGCGGTTTTTGACCGCGATTACCCCGCGCGCGCCGAGCGGGTTTTCAATCGCCCGGCGGACCTCGGCTTTGGTGACCGTTTCACAGCGGCAGACGATGTCCCCATATTCCGGGTTTTCTTTGATGCGCGCCGCCTTCTCCGCATCGGAAAGTTCGGCAAAGCGTTCGATGCCCTTATATTCCGGCTTCCAGTCCGGCTTCACATTCGGATGCAGGCGCGAGCGCACCATTTTTTCGACCATGCGCGCGATTGGGAGCGACGCGGTCAGCCCCGGCGATTCGATGCCGACGAGGTGGATGAGTCCGTTTACCAGCGGGCTTTCCTCGATGACGAAATCGCCGTAGTTCGCCGCGCCCTTCGGCACGAGCTTCGCGCGGACGCCCGCGTAGGAACCGATGACGAGCCGCATGTCCAGAGACGGCAGAAGCTCCTTTGCCTCCTTGCCGAGCGCCTGGAGCATGTCGGCGGTCGTGCCGAGTTCCTCCTGGCGGCGGACGTATTCCGCGGACGGGCCGAGCAGCAGATTGCCGTCGACGGTCGGGGTCAGGTGCACGCCGAGCCCGCCGACGCCGGGACGCGGCACCGGGTAGACCGGCCTGTGCAGAAGGCCCTGCGGAATCTTGTCCAGCAGGTAGTATTCGCCGCGGCAGGGATAGATCGTGTACCGGTCGTCGCCCGCCATGGCGGAAATTTTGTCCGCGAACAGTCCCGCGGCGTTGACGAGCAGACGACACGCGATCGTTTCGCCGCCCGCAAGGACGCGAAACCCGCCGTCGATGCGTTCGATCGCGGTGACTTCATGCTCCAGAAAATAATCCGCGCCGTTTTGCACGGCGGCCTCGGCGAGATGGATGTTGTATAAAAAGGGATTGACGATCGCCGTGTTGGGCGAAAGCATGGCCCACTTTGCGGGAACGTTCGGTTCCAGAGCGGCGATTTCGTCTTCGCCGATGAGGCGCAGGCCCTGGCAGCCGTTTTGTTCTCCGACGGCGATCAGCCGCTCCAGGATCGTTTTGTCTTCGTCCGTGTACCCGACGACGAGCTTGCCGGTTTTTCGATAAGGCACGTCCAGCGCTTTGGCCGCCGTCTCGAAGCCGCGGTTGCCTTCCACGCAGAGCTTCGCCATCAGCGAGCCGACGCGGTTGTTAAAGCCCGCGTGGACGACCGCGCTGTTGCGCCCGCTCGTGCCCATGGCCACGTCCAGCTCTTTTTCGAGCACCGCAATGGAGAGATCGTAACGGCTCAGCGCGTAAGCAACGGCGCTGCCGACGGCGCCGCCGCCGACGATGGCCACGTCGTAATATTGATTTAATTTCAATTGTCTTCCTCCCAGGGGCTGCCATGCAGAATCGGATTTTGAGAAAAGACGTTTTCCACGACATCTTTCGGAATATTGTGGCCGCCCGCATACGCGCAGCAAAGCGCGCCGGACAGCGCGGCGATGGTGTCCGTGTCCCCGCCGATGGAAGCGCCCATGCGAACGGCCTTCCACACGTCGTTTTTCGCGGAAAAAAAGATTGCAAACGCCGCCCCGCAGACGTCCGCGGACGGCAGTCCCGTGCCATAGACGGAATACAGCTCGTCGAGCAACTGCTCGGGCGTGTGCGTCGCCGCAAGCTTGTGCATCGCGCGAATGCGCGCAACCGAGGACGGCGCGCAGTCGATCTCCGGCGCGAACGCAAGGAGCGCTTCGCCGCCGCGCGCGGCCGCGGAGAGGATCTCCTTCCGCGTGGCGCCGCCGAGCGCTGTGTGCAGGGCAAAGCCGTATGCGCCCGCGGCCTCCAGCGCTTCGGACGTGTTATGCGTGCAGAGCAGGCAATTATGGATATCGCCCGCGAGCTCTCGCTCGTTTGCGTGCGCGCGATAGAGCACGGCGGACGGCGTGCGCATGATGCCGCCGCAGGTCGTCCCGCGCCTGCCTGCTTCTTCAACGGGCGTGCCCGCGCGGATAGCGTTAAGCGCGGACAGGGAGCTCGGGCCGATGTATTTTTTGGAAATTGCGTCCGTTTCCCTTATCCAGGAAAGCAGACGGTCCGCCGTGGCGTGCGCGTCCACGCGTTTTTTTTTCCGGTACAGGCGATACAGGTAGAGATTCTGCTCGGTATCGTCCGTCACGGACGCGAATGGAAGCTTGGAGTGGTTTTTTGACCGTTCGGACGGGACCAACCCGGAAACAAGCGGCGAAAACTGCGCGCAGATCGCGCTGCGTGTCATGAATTCCGTCGGCATGCCGACCGCGTCTCCGACGGCCAGCGCCGTAAAAATCTGCTGCACTGTCGTTTGGCTGATCAATCGGTAAACGTCCTTTCCAGAAATTCATATCCCGCGCGGAGCTTTTCTTCCGCGTTTTCGATATAGTAGCGGTATGCCGGCTCCAGCGTATAGAAGCCCTTGTATCCGTCGAGGACGCGCGCAACGGCGGCAAAGTCCGTATCGCCTTCGCCCGCGGGCAGGTGCTTGGTTTCGCCCGTATAGTCGGAGAGGTGCAGATGGCACGGCGAAACCGCCGCGACGAACGACGCGGGGTCGCCGCCCGCTTCGCGGACCTCGGTGGTGTCGACCATCGGGCGGATGTTTTTGTGGCCCAGCATGGCGACGTACGCTTTGAGCTGGTCGGCCGTCGCGCAGGTCTTCGGGGAATTTTCCATCGCGAGCAGGATGCCGTGCTTTTCGCATTCGCCGGCCAGCCAGAGCAGGTTGTCGATCACGGGCGTATCGAGCAGCTCGTCGTAGCCGCGCTTCGAAGGCACGTGCGGATGGACGACGAGCACCTTTGTGCCGAGCGTGTCGCCGAGCCTGAGCAGATCGCGCGAGAACTTCCTGCCGTCGTTGCGCATGGAGACATGCGGCGTGTAGAGCATCGGGAAGAACGCGAGCGGGTAGTGGATGGACGCAACGCGGACGCCGGTGCGCTCAAACGCGCGGACGCTCTCTTCCGAAACGTCGGAAAGGCATTGCGGCATGAGCTCGGCGTTGGCAAAGCCCGCGTCGTGGACCAGCTTGAGCGCGTCCGCGGATTCGCGCGGGAAAAGCGCGCCGGTGGAAAAAGAATATCGATCGGATTTCATGAATCGGTCACCTCGTTAAGAAAGGCGCGGCGGGGCGGTAAGCAGCCCGTCGCGCCGGATTGGTTGCAGGGAAAGCGCGTTATTCCGCGTCGAACTCCATTTCGGAAACCAGCTTGTCGAGCGCCTTGTCGAGCGCCTCCTGCGGTTCGCGCGTGCCTTTTTCAATGCGGCTCAGCGCGTCGGAAATCTGCAGGTCCATGGTGCCCATCTGTTCAAAATGGACGTACGCCCAGGCGTAGGATAGTTGATTGAAAGCAACGCTGTACATCTCGTTCTGTTCGATCGCCGCGGCTGCTTTTTCGGTTTCAAGCTCGGATTCGCGCACGGGCAGATAACCGGTGTTCAGCGCAAAATCAAGGTTGTTTTCCGGCGAGAGCAGGTAACTGATCAAATCCCAGGCGGCTTCGATCTTCTGCTCGTCCTGCGTGAAGATGACGAGCACGTTCCCGCCGAGCGCGACGGACTGCGTTTTGAAATACGGCATCTCGATCGCGCCGATGTTGATGTCCACATCGGTCCAGCGCGAAATGCGGTTGCTTGACATTACAAGGAACGCCAGATTTCCGGCGAGGAACTTGTTTTCAGCAGCGGAATGTTCGCTTGCGGCCATGATGCCGGAATCGACAAGTTTTTTCCAGTAGGTTGCGACTTCGACCGCTTCGTCGTTGTTGAATATGGGCGTAATGGTGCCGTCGTCTTCCACCTCGACGATGGAGCAACCGTTTTGCATGCACATGGATTTAAACAGCCAGCCGGGGTCGGTCACGTCGAACGCCGTGAAGCCGTCCATGCCGTTAACGTTGCCGCTTTCCATGCACTGGAGGCATACGTCGTAAAACTCGTCCCAGCTTGTCGGCGGGTTGGTCATATCCACGCCCGCGGCCGCCAGGATATCCTTATTATAATACATGACCGGCGTGGAAATTCCATAGGGAACCGCGCAGATTTCGCCGGTGTAGTAGCGGCAGTAATCCCAGATGCCGGGATAGATGTCGTCGGCATCGAACCCATCGCGCTGGATGAGCTGCGCCATGTCGAAGTTGCCGAGGCTGCCGGTGAACGACGGGCCGGCGTACATGAGCGCGACATCCGGCTCGGTTCCTGTCAAAAGCGCCGCGCTGACCTTTGTCGCCGTGTCGTTGGAACCGCCGGAATAAGAGAGATTCAGCGAGACGAGATCGCTGCTGTCGTCAAACGCCTGCGCCTGTTCCGTAAACATTTCGCCGCTGGTGCCGGAGACGGCGTACCATACTTCCAGCGTGACGGGCTCGCGCTCGGAAACGTCCATTGCAACGGTAAGGTCCGGCCCGCTCGCTTCTTCGGCATCCGATTCGCTCTCGGCGGCCGTTGAAGTTTCGTCGTCGCTCGACTGCGAGCCGTTGACATTGGCGGGCTCCGGAACGCAGCCGGCGACTGCTACGAGCAGCATGAGCATGCCGAGTAAGAGTGCCAAAAGTTTTTTTCCGCGTTTCATGGTTATATCCTCCTTCAATTATCATAGTAAAATTACTACCAGCAAAATGTTAACCGCGCAACAGCGGCAGGTAAAACTATGGTCAGCTTCTTGCCCGTCAGGACTTCATACCGGTGAGCGTGATGGAACGCACCAACTGCTTTTCCGCAAGGACGAACACGATCAGCACCGGCAGGATCGCCATCAGCGACGCGGCCATCATCATCTGGTATTCGCTGCTGGATTCGGTGACAAGGTATTTCAGCCCGATCGGCAGCGTGCGGTACTCTGTTTTGGTCGTGATGATCAGCGGCCAGGTGTAGCTCTTCCACGCGCCGAGGAACGTAAACAGCGTCGCCGTGGAGATGGCGCCCTTGGAGTTTGGCATCACCATCTTGGTCAGAACGCGGAAATGCCCGCACCCGTCCAGACGCGCCGCGTCGATCAGGTCGTTCGGCACGGCGGCAAAAAAGCTGGAAAGCAGAAATGTGGTAAACGCCGTATTGATCTGCGGCAGTACGATGCCGGCGTACGTATCGTTCAGCCCTATGGACGATACGATCAGGTACAGCGGAATCATCGTGACCACGGCGGGCACGAACATGCTGCTGAGCAGAAACGTGGAATATAGGCGCTGCCCGGGGAAGCGCAGTTTGGTCAACGCGTATGCCGCGAGAATGGAAACGCCCATCACAAGCGCCGTCTGAAGAATGGACGTGTAGATGCTGTTGGCGTAATACCGCAAAAACGGGATCATATCGAACACGTCTTTGAAATTCTGCCAGGTCCATACCGACGGGAGCCACCGCGGCGGATAGCTGTAGACGTCCGCCTTGGTTTTAAACGCCGAAAGCGTCATCCAGACGAAGGGGAAGAGCATGCTCAGCGCGCCGATGAAGAGGATGATGAACAGGATCCAGTTGCGCCGGACCAGTTTTCTATGACCGATATGCATACGTTTCACCCTCCCTTAATCGAAATCGATCGTCTTGCTCGCGCCGATCTTCCGCTGGACCATCGTGCAGATAAAGATGATCAGGAACAGAATCAGCGCACAGGCGGATGCGCGCCCCATACGCCCGTTTGTAAACGCAAGCTCGTAAATGTAGTTCACAAGAAGCATGGTCGAGCGGAGCGGCCCGCCGTCCGGGGTCATGACGTTGACCTCGGTAAAGACCTTGAACGCCCCGATGAGGTCCATCATGATCACGAACGACATGATCGGGCGGAGCAACGGCAGTTTGATCTTCCAGAACAGCTGAGAGTTCGACGCGCCGTCGATGCGGCCGGCCTCGATATAGGAATCCGAGATGTTCTGCAGACCCGCTAAAAACAGGATGACGTTATAGCCGAGCCCCTTCCAGATAGAGAAGAGGATGATGGACATCAGCGATGTTTTTTCGCTCAGAAGCCATTTGCACGAAGGCAAACCGAGCCAGTTCAAAATTTGGTTGAACGGGCCGATGTTGACGTCGTAAAACCAGAGCCAGATCAGGCTGGACGCGACGATCGGCACGACGACCGGCGCAAAGTAGGACGCGCGCAGGAACTTCTTGAGCGGTACGTTGGAGTCCAGCATGACCGCGATCAGCAGCGCGATGGTGATGTCGAACGCCAGCCTCACGGCCGCGTAGATCACCGTATGCCCGAGGGCCTGGTAAAAATATTCGCTGGTATCTCCCGTAAGAAGATAGACGTAGTTGGCAAAGCCGACGCCGCGCATGGCGCCGGTGATGGTGTTGTAGTTCGTGAAACTGAGCTGAATGACCTGAATGACGGGGACGATGAAAATAAAGATCAGAAACGCAGCGCTCGGGATCAGCAGAAGCGTCCCCATGCCGACTTCCGAAAGGTTGTAAACCGAACCGAACATACGGATTTTTTTCACCTTGTGAAGTTTCGGCGATTTTTGCCCGCGCGCGGCGGTGTTGGATTCCATGGCGGCCAGACCTCCTCTCCTATCTTGCAATTTCGATCACGTT
>CAYUUB010000044.1:0-10918 GCA_964447725.1 uncultured Oscillospiraceae bacterium | reverse complement strand
TTCGGGATTTGGGTCGACCCACACGCAGCATGCGCCGTTTTGAAACGCCTGGCCGATCGCATAGGCAAGCGCGGCTTTTGCAATGCCCCTGTCCCGCGCTTTTCGAAACAGCTTGATGTCCATGGCCCCGGCGTTGCCGTGTTCTGCGTCGATGCTGTAAAACGTCTCGCCGCAATAGCCCAGCGTTTCTTCATAAATCGAGTAGTGGTTGCGCATGGGTCTGCCGGTTTCGATCCATTTCAACCAGCGTTCCATCTGCCGCATCGTATAACCGAGTCCGTCCGGAAAGCCTACAAATTTCATGACGTCCCCGTCGTTCCAGAGCGCCATTGTCTGCGCCAGGTCGTCCGGGCCCGTCTGCCGTATCATAATCGATTGATCGATCAAAATAAAAATCCTCCAAAATTTTAATTTAGAAGACTTATTTTCGGTGCGTCCTCCAAGCACGTTTATGATGTTCCTTCATATTTATCACCCCTTCTTGTTCGATATGTTTATAATACCAGCATCCGGTCGGCCGGTGCAAACGAACGCCAGGCCCGGCAAACAGTGAACAGCGGCGTGCAGATTACATGCAATCCTTGCCCGGCAAATGATGAAATGATAGAATGGAACAAGATAATCCGGATTCATATTTTAATTCATTCAATCCGCTTTTTCTTAACAGGGCTCGCATGAGCCATATTGAAAAATTCCAAAGGAGATGGCAATCATGTCAAAAATCAGTTCGATCAAAGCAAGGGAAATTCTGGATTCACGAGGCAACCCGACCATCGAGGTCGACGTCATACTTGAAAACGGAGTCGTCGGGAGAGCTGCGGTCCCGTCCGGCGCGTCGACCGGGACGCGGGAGGCCGTTGAACTGCGCGACAACGACAAAAAGCGGTATGGCGGAAAAGGCGTGCAAACCGTCGTGCGCAACATCGTCAAGATCATCGCTCCCGCCGTTATCGGCATCGACGCGATGGAACAGCGCAAAATCGACCGCCTGATGATCGACCTCGACGGGACGAAAAACAAATCCCGTCTTGGCGCGAACGCGCTGCTCGGCGTTTCGCTGGCAACGGCCAAGGCCGCCGCAGCCGATCTCGGCATCCCGCTGTACCGTTATCTTGGCGGCGCAAACGCCTGCGAACTTCCGCTGCCGATGATGAACATCCTCAACGGCGGCAAACACGCGGACAACACCGTGGACGTGCAGGAATTCATGATCATGCCAATCGGTGCAGACCGGTTCGCAACCGCGCTGAGAATGTGTGCCGAAGTGTACCAGACGCTGAAAAAGGTGATCAAGAGCAAGGGCATGAGCACCGCCGTCGGCGACGAAGGCGGTTTTGCGCCGAACCTTGCAACAAACGAAGAGGCGCTGAAGCTGATCGTCGAGGCTATTGAAAAGGCCAACTATGTACCCGGCGTCGATGTTGCGATCGCTCTCGACACCGCCGCTTCCGAGCTGTACATGGACGGAAAATACGTGTTCTCCGGCGAGCAGATCACCCGTACGTCCGACGAGATGATCGCCCTGTACGCCGACTGGATCGAAAAATATCCCATCGTCTCGCTGGAAGACGGCCTTGCCGAGGACGACTGGGAGGGCTGGGCCAAGCTGACAAAGCAGCTCGGCGGCAAGATCCAGCTGGTCGGCGACGATATCTTCGTCACCAACCCCGCGATCCTGAGCGAGGGCATCAAGCGCAATATCGCAAATTCCATTCTGATCAAGCTCAACCAGATCGGCACGCTGACCGAAACGCTGGAGACGATACAGATGGCGCAGAAGGCGAACTACACCGCCGTCGTGTCGCATCGCTCCGGCGAAACGGAGGATACGACGATGGCCGACGTATCCGTCGCGCTCAACGCCGGGCAGATCAAGAGCGGCGCTCCCTGCCGCAGCGAGCGCATCGCAAAATACAACCAGTTGCTCCGCATTGAGGAAGCGCTTGGCGACAGCGCCGTGTTCGGCGGGGCCTCCGCGTTTTACAGCCTGAAGAAATAACCGCCTTTCTTCCCTGCCGTTGCCATGCAGCCAAGCCTTGATTCGTGAAAGGCTTGGCTGTATGACTACAAACGCCTTCCCGCGTTTGTTTTCCTCTCAAATTCGTGCATGAATTAAGAGGAAAGCTTCCCCCGAAACAAGCTATATTTGGAACAGGAGCTGAAACGAGTGGAATGGATCGAGCGTCTGAACGACGCGCTACGCTACATTGAAGAACATTTGGACGATTCCTTCGACATCGCGCAGGCGGCGCGAATCGCCTGCTGTTCGCCGTATCACTTTCAGCGCGTCTTTTCTTATGTCGCCGGCATTCCGTTATCGGAATATGTCCGCCGCAGACGCATGAGCAAGGCCGCCGTCGAATTACAAAACGGCGCGAAGGTGCTGGACGTTGCGCTTGCGTACGGATACGACTCTCCTACGTCGTTCAACCGTGCGTTTCAAAGCGTTCACGGGGTAACGCCGTCGCAGGCGAAAAAGCGCGGCGCAGTGCTCACGTCCTTCCCGCCCATCAGCTTCCAGATCACGATCAAGGGGGAAGTTGCAATGAATTACAGGATTGAAAATCGGGACGCTTTCCGCATCGTCGGCGTCTCAAGGCCGCTCTTTCAGGAAGTTGAAAAGAACTTTCGGGTCGTCCCGCAGATGTGGCAAACCGCCGCTGAAGACGGAACGATCGCGGCGCTTGCCGCCAAAATGGAAATGGAGCCCGTTGGCGTGCTCGGCGTCAGCGTATGCGGCGAGCCGGAAGAATGGCGGTATTACATCGCCGTTGCCAGCGGAGAGCCTGTCGAACCGCCGCTGGAAGCGTGCGTGATACCCGCCGCGACATGGGCAATTTTTCCCGGCGAAGGCCCCATGCCCGGCGCGATTCAGGAGCTTGAAAAGCGAATCGTCACGGAGTGGCTGCCCACGTCCGGCTATGAATATGCCAACGCGCCGGACATCGAGGTCTATATCAACGCCGATCCGCAAAACGCAAAATTTGAAGTCTGGATTCCCGTGACGAAAAAAAGCTGACAACGCTGCCGCCCGTTCGCTTCGCGAATTCGTGGGTTTGCCTTATAAATTCTCAAAGGAATAGCCGACGGGCGCAAGGTCCCCGTGGCAGGACCTGTCATGATCGCCTACGCCTTCGTGCTTCCATGCTTTAGGAGGCGCGTTCACGATATACGCGCGCAGATCGGAACCGTCGTTTTTTACAGCTTCATCAGCGCAGGCGCGACCAATACCGCGCAGCGATGCTCTCTCGGCGCCCTCAACAATACATTGACGGTTTCAATGCGCGGGATGTTGCTCAGCGCTTCAGCGGTTGATTCCGTGTTCAGAAATAGTTTTCAAAGATAAAACGGCTTCGATTCTT
This sequence comes from uncultured Oscillospiraceae bacterium, assembly GCA_964447725.1. Taxonomy (GTDB): domain Bacteria; phylum Bacillota; class Clostridia; order Christensenellales; family CAG-138; genus UBA7703. Next base: position 7,556 of record CAYUUB010000044.1, on the reverse strand, counting down.
CCGTCCGGTAATTATTGCATTCGTCTCGGTGTACGTCCTGATATGTAAACCTGCCCTTATATGCGGCTATTTGCTCCGTGAAAAGGCCGCGCTTATAGATGCATCGCAGCAGCTCGGCCAATCGCGTTCGATAACAGTCAAAAAGCCTCCTGATTGTTTCGTTGACAAACACGATATCCCGTTCGTTCATGGCGGCGGCAACGTCACCCTGCGGCATATCGAAGAGTTTGTTAAAGGCGAACTCCGCGCGCATCTCATCGCCTGATTGCTGCGCATAATCCAGAAGCGTACGGACATCTTCCGTCCTATTGATAAAGGCTCGCGTTTCATCGCGCCGTCGAATTTCCGACTGTGCCTTTTCTTCTTCAGCCTTGAGGCGTTCGTATCGTTCGATGTAGCTTGTTGCCCGGAGTCGGGTCTGTTCGTCCGGCGAATCTTTGGCAAGTCGTCTGATCTCAGCAATCTTTTGAAAGCCGGCATAGTCGATAAAGATCTTCGCCGCCGCGCATCGCGTATCGGAATTTGGGTTGTCCAGCGCAATGTCAAACAGCTTCTCAGGGAAATTCGAGGCAACTATTTCGACCAGATGTTTCGCGGCTTTCGCATCTTTTTCCGTTACCAGCAATTGCCAAAAAGCCGGGTGATCCGGCGCCGATTTCAAAAGCTTGTCAACGGCCTTTATACGCCGGAAGGAATCCGGGTGCTGCAGCGACAGAAACGCAAGGCAGTTCAGGTCGTCAATACGGTTGAACGCTTCGGTTTTTACGCACTCGGGCATTTGCTTGTCGAATATAATTTTTGTCAGCAACTGCGGATCCTGAAAGCAGCTGACAATGCGTTTGCCCGCTCTGTGTGCGATATCAGGTCTGGATAATTCCCATGTCTGCGCGATCATCATTAATATCGTAGGGTCCAGAATTCGGTCGACCGCGGCGCATACGACGCCTTCGTCGCGGCACGACGTTACGCATACCATAAATTCTTCGTCCGTTTTCAGGCGGTCGAGTATGCCGTATGCCTTTTCCGGGTTTGCTTTTCCAAAAGCACCGGCCAATTTTCTTAGCGCCTTATCGTCCATTTTAACATTCCTCTCAACGATGCAACTATTGTTTTTCTTAACCGTTCGCCTGTCGGTCCGGATTAACGCAGTATATCCGCAAGGCGTTCAAACGCCGCCTTTCGCGCTTTGCAGTCAAAATCTCCGCTGTCGATATTCCGCTTGTCGTTCGTCCATGCCTTACAGATTCCTCCGCAAAGATAGCGGACGTCGCACGTACGGCACTTTTCGTTGGCGTCCACGTCGTGCAGGGCCAATTCGTAAAATTCAGCACTTTCCAGAATATCCGACAGTCTTTCGTTCAGCAGGTTGCCGAGACGTTTCTCCTGCCCGCACCAGACGTAGCATGGATATGCGCCGCCGTCCGGCTCTACATACAGGTTCTGCCCAAGTCCGCAGGAGAAACGCGGCCTGAACGGACGATTCTGATCGCTCTCGTCCACGCAAAGGAAGCTTTCGTCCGGCTTGGCAGCGGATGCGCGGCCCAGCGGCAAAACAGACCGGAAACGGATGCTTGCTATGCCAAGCCGTTTACACAAATCGTTTACTGCTTCGCCTTCCGGGCCTTCGCGCTGCGTCTTTGACAATGTCGCGCAAACGCCTATTCGTCCGATATGCCCCATGTCGCGAACACGTTCCAGATTGGCGACGGTCTGTGCGTATCGTCCTGCGCCGCGGCGCTCGTCATGGCTGGTTTCATCGCCGTCGACGCTGACAACGATTTCGGGAAACGTTTCGCACATCGCGTTAAGGCGCGTATCTGATATTTCAAATCCCAGCGACGTACGCAAAATCAGCCGCATGCCCTTGAGCTCGATGTCGGATAGTGCCGTAAGTATCGCGCCGATTTCACTATGAACGAGCGGCTCCCCGCCCGTTATGACAACCGAACTGAATAATGCGTCGCGCGCTTCGCGGACGATTTCGAGTACGGCGTTCGCTGGCATTTCGCGCATATCCCTGTCGCCGCCTTCGGCATAACAGTGTTTGCAGCGCAGCGGGCAGTCGAACGTGATATGCAGATACAGCTTGTTTAGTTCGCGAACGCGGTTTTTCTTGTACCGCTCCAGCGATTGACTCGCGCCATAAGGATACCGTCCCCAGCTTATCGCCTGACGGAGGCGCTGGTCGTTCATCGCGCGGTCATACGGGTGCGGAATATCGCCCGCCATTTGCAGCAGCGGCGTGTTTTCCGGCGCAGTACGACCGGTCATCAGGCCGCCCATTTCAATCGTCATGTCGCGCGCAATCGTGTCGAACGCGGTACGGTACGCCTCGCAGTACGGGTCCTTGTCCGTTCCCGACGCGAACATGTTATACAGGCAGCCGCCGCTGCAATACGCAAAGTGCATGCAGCCTGCGCAGGCCGCTTCCGCACCCTGCTGTTTATCGAGCAGCGTCCGGTACGCGGCGCTTTGCAGAATATCGTCTTCGGTCGGTCCGTCCAGCACGTTGCCGAACATGAATTCCGTATGCCCGCAGAAACGCTGGCAGGAATACACACCGCCGTCCGACGCGACGGCGGCGAAACGCCCAAGGCAGGGGAAAAAAGTGCAGATGTGCCCTTCCCCGTCAAAGCAGCCCTTGGCCATGCCGTCCAGCGTCGTCACGCGCGTCTGCGCAATATGTTTCCGGTAAGCGGCAAGCGTATCCAAGAGCAGCCTCGTCATATCTTCGGTGCTCACGGTGGTATCGTCCGGCTGCCGCCCGAGCGCGCGCACCGCGCCGTGCAGCGCGTATGGGATGCCTGTAAGCGGAGGCTCTCCCGCATAGTAGTGGAACACACGGGCGGCCTCGCCGGCAGACGCGTGTGTGAGCGTGCAAATGCGGCTTACCGGAACGCCCCTGCGCTCAAGCAGCGCGCGCCCCGATTCGTTGGCCGCAAGATACCCCGCGCCCCGCTGCGCGTCGCAAAGCGACGCGTCCCCGTCCGTGCTGGTACCAACAGCGATGCGCCAGCTTTGAATCAGGTCGGCCATACGCTCGTCCAGCGCCAGCAGGTTGGTCTGCATCGAAAGGCGCAGACGCTTTCCGAACAGCGCCTGCAGTTTTGGCAAAACGTATTCATAATATTCATACCCCGCCAGCAGCGGTTCGCCGCCGTGGAACGTTACGTATACGCGCCCCTCGGCCGGCGCGATTCGCGCCAGGAAGTCGAGCGCGCTGTCCGCGACGGAGGGTGGCATCGCGTCGCCCCGGTTCGGGGCGACGCAGTCGGTACACGAAGCCTGGCAAGCCGCCGTCGGCACAAGCATGAAGTTCGATGGGCGGAACACCGTTTTTGCCATATCGTTCTCCTGGAATTTTAGAAACGCACCCTAAACACAGTTGGGCAACGCGGGCCGCATCCGGTCGATCATTTGGATCAGTCCGCGGCTTTCGTGCATTTTGCGACGTATCGATACTGCCTGCCGGATGAAAACTCGGTGGTGATGTTGAGCGTGAGCGTACCGTCCGAATAAGAATAGGTTCCGCCGCAGGCCGATATTCCAAGCTGATTGTCGGCGGGAATGCTGACGGAAAAGCTGTCGTCATCGTTGGCCAGCGTAAAGGAATAGCTTTCCACATAGCCCGCCTGCTCGAACGTATAAATGCCCGTAGCGTCCGCATTGATCACGATGTCAAGCGCAATGGAACTGCCGCCGCTTTCCGGTTCGCCGGAGCCCTTCCAGGTGCCGACGAGTTCTTCCGGTATGGACGCGCTTTCTTCGCCGGTTTCAGCTGATTGGTCCTCTTCCGCATCGATCGTGATCGCATCGTCCAGATACAGCGTTTTTCCTTGCGTGATGAGACCGGTCTCGCCGTCGTAAAGCGCAATCATCGCCGTTTCCGGCAGGGAATCCCCGTCGCTTATCGAAAAATCGTACCCCATTACGATCGCGTAACCGGGCATTTCATCCGTCTGAAATATGTTGATGCCGGAAGCAACCTGCACCGTATCCGTCGGATACTCCATTTTCATATTGACAAGGCATTTGGACACGGTTGCGCCGCTTTCATCTGTCGTAAATGTAACGGGGACGGTCCCTTCCGTTTGCAGTACCTGAATCTCGTACTTCGTCGTCCCGCCGTCCGATGGATAGCGCAGTATTCGCCAAAACGCGTATGTGTAGTCGCCCAGTGTGAAAGGCGCGCCGGACAAGCCGTCCGGTATCGGCTCCGCAGTTTCGGGGGCCGCCACGCTTTCAGGCTCCCTCGACGAAGAGCCGCAACCGACCGCTGCAATCATCAGTATAACCGTCAAAAGTACGATAAGAAACCGTTTCATGCTAATTTTCTCCTTATAAAAAGAATTTTTATTGCCGCAAACCGCGCATTTCGCAGCGTCGTTTCCTGTCGTCCGTTTAGCCGCTTACGCTTCCCTCGCCCAGCAAAGCCATATCGAAACTGAGAAGCAGATTTTGCACTTCTTCAATATCGAACCGATGCATGATGCAATAGAGGATCGCGGCGTCGCGTTTGATCTGCGGGACAAGTTGGCTTTGCCGCGCCACTTTCAGCAGCTTCTGCGTCTGAAGGACGTCCAGCCCGAAGCCGAACGAAAGCTGCAAGACTTTATCGCGCGACGGCTTTCGCGTGCCGTTAAAAAGCTGATGCCCGTACGTCCGGTTGATACCCGCACGCTTGATCACGTGCTCCCGCGTTTCATTCCGGTCAAGGCAAATTTGTACAATATAGTCGTGAAAGGGCGGCAGCGAAATGTCCTTTTTCAGAAAATCAGCGAGCGGATCGGTGGATAAATCTTCCATCAATTTTCCCGTGTTCACACTATCCCGTTTACCCATATCGGCACCTCTCTGTTCTTTGTCGTCCGTCTCCTTTTCAAGATGCGTTTTATAAATTGTCCTTCGCCGCACCTGCGGTTTGTTTACCAATGGATTCGTAAATCTGTCGGTCTTTGCAGACGATTCGGATTATGAATTCATGTTAACATAGGGCGAAACTGAAAAGGTATGCAACCTGCATTCAACCCGTACCCGGCTTTCGGAGAAACCCCGGGGAACACTTGCGAGCATATGAAAACACCGCCCGGTTTCCCAAGCGATGGCCTTGCTGGTAAATCGTCGAGCCTTTCTGAAAACAGTTGTGCGGCCGATTCGAATGCATTGTTTATTTCCGGAAAACCGTTATAATTATTATAACGACCGTCATGGGTCAGGCCGATGTAAGTATTGCGGATCATTGCGGCAGGCCGAAACGCACGACGTCTTTTCAAAAGGAGCGGCAAAAATGGAAAAACTTTCAAAACGTTTATGGGCGTCTTTCCTTCTGTTGGGCCTCATGGGCCAGTTCGCATGGACGATTGAAAACATGTATTTCAACGTTTTCCTCTATAATACGATCTCGACCGATCCCAGTTACATAGCGGCCATGGTTGCGGCAAGCGCCGTCGTTGCGACGCTAACGACTCTGCTGATGGGTTCGCTTTCCGACAGGGCCGGTAAGCGCAAGGTGTTCATCTGCACGGGATATATCGTCTGGGGCTTTTCCACAATGGCATTCGGGCTGATCAGCGTGCAGAACGCCGCGGCATGGTTCCCGGCGCTGAACGCCGTTTCGACCGCGGCGATGATGGTCGTCGTGATGGATTGCGTGATGACCTTCTTCGGCTCGACCGCCAACGACGCCGCCTTCAACGCCTATGTGACGGACGTTACGAACGATAAAAACCGCGGGAAAGTCGAATCTGTACTGGCCGTATTGCCGCTTCTTTCCATGCTGATCATCTTCGGCGGCTTTGACGCCCTGACGCAGCAGGGACGCTGGAGCCTGTTCTTCGGTATCTTCGGCTGTCTTGTTACGCTGACCGGCATCGTCTCCCTTTTCCTGCTCAAAGACAGCCGCGTGGAGTCGAAAAACGAGCCGTTCGGCAAAAACCTGATCGCCGGCTTCCGGCCGGCCGTCATACGGGAAAATCCCGATCTGTACCTGACGCTTACCGCGTTCTGTCTGTTTTCCTGCGCGGTGCAGGTCTTCTTCCCTTACCTCATCATCTATATGCAAACGTACCTGAATATCAACAACTACGCCATCGTTCTCGGCATCGTACTGATACTCGCTTCCGTCGTCAGCGTCATCGGCGGCCGCTTCATCGACCGGATCGGCAAGCTCAACTTTGTCCCGCCCGCCGCCGTGGTCATGTTTATTGGCCTGATCGGCATGTATTTCGTGCGTAAGCCCGTTGCCGTCGCAATCGCCGGCACCGTCATGATGGGCGGATATATGCTCGTGACGGCCGCGCTTTCCGCAACCATACGGGACTTCACGCCAAAAGACAGGGTCGGGCAGTTTCAGGGGATACGCATGATCTTCGCGGTCATGCTGCCCATGGTCATCGGCCCCTGGATCGGCGCGGCTGTGATCAAAAACAGCGGCAGCACATACGTCGACCTGGGAACGGTTAAAAACGTGCCGACTCCGGCCATTTTTCTCGCGTCCGCCGTCGTCCTTCTCCTGATTGCAATTCCGCTCGTTTTTCTGAAGCGGAGAGAAAAGCAGGAAAAAGCCCTGGGTAAAGAAGCCGAGTAAAAAGCGCGTGCCAACGTCCGGCTGCGATATCGGCTTAAATCAAATCCCCGCAATCATTACGATTGCGGGGATTTGTTGGCGTAGACGGCGGCCGAAACCTACGCCGCGCCTCTTGTTGCATAATTCGCTGCCGCGCCATGTTCCTTACTACATTGAATCAATTGACAGCAGCGCCGCCTTTGTGGCATGAATTCGTGTCGTGTCGAATACGGGCAGGGAGGTGTCTTCCTGCCGGATCAGCAAACCGATTTCCGTGCAGCCCAAGATAACGCCCTGCGCGCCTCTCTCGGCAAGCCCTTCGATCATGCGCAATATCTTTTCCCTTGATTCCGCGGAGACAATGCCCAGGCACAATTCGTTGTAGATAATATCGTTGACCGTTTCAATTTCGTCTTCGCCGGGCGTCAGCACTTCAATTCCAGCATCCGTCAATTTTTCTTTGTAAAAGTCCTGCGTCATTGTATATTTGGTGCCCAGCAGCGCTGCTTTTTGAATATTGTTCTGTCGTAAGGCGGCCGCCGTTGCTTCAGCTATATGCAAAATCGGTATGCCGATTTTCTTTTGAATCTGCGGAACAACCTTGTGCATCGTATTTGTGCAGATAACGATAAAATCGGCTCCGGCTTTTTCAAGATTCTCAGCGGCGTCGGATAAAATCTCAGCGCTTCCGTCCCAGTCGCCCCTCGACTGATATTCTTCAATTTCAAAAAAATCCACACTATACAGCAATACTTTTGCAGAATGCAGGCCCCCGAGTTCCCTTTTGATGACCTCGTTCACAATCCGATAATAGGAAACGGTGCTTTCCCAGCTCATGCCGCCAATCAAGCCGATCGTTTTCACAAGTTCGCCCCCTTTTTTGCGTCCATGCGAGCATGACGCTCTTTCTTGTTTTAATTGTCTATTGCAAAAAATTGTCTATTTCCCGATAAGCTTCCTTTGCTTTTCTTGAAAAAGGAAAAAGGATATA
>CAYUUB010000043.1:0-10996 GCA_964447725.1 uncultured Oscillospiraceae bacterium | reverse complement strand
CGCGGCACTTGATGTCGAAAAACTTCTCCGCGCCGAGGTCCGCGCCGAATCCGGCTTCCGTCACGCAGTAGTCGGCAAGGCGGAGCGCCATGCGCGTGGCTGAAACGGAATTGCACCCGTGCGCGATGTTGGCAAACGGGCCGCCGTGGACGAAGGCCGGCGTGTGCTCGAGCGTCTGCACGAGGTTCGGCTTCAACGCATCCTTCAGGAGGGCCGCCATCGCTCCAACGGCGTGCAGGTCGCCAGCGGTAACGGGCTGCTGATCGTACGTATACCCGACGATCATGCGGGACAGCCGCGCCTTGAGGTCGTCGATGCCGTCGGCAAGGCAGAGGACCGCCATCACTTCGCTCGCGACGGTGATATCGTAACCGTCCTCGCGCGGGACGCCGTTGACGCGCCCGCCGAGACCGTCCACAACAAACCGCAACTGGCGGTCGTTCATATCCACGCATCTGCGCCAGACGATCCTGCGCGGATCGATATTCAGCGCGTTGCCCTGGTAAATGTGGTTGTCCAGCATTGCGGCAAGCAGGTTGTTTGCCGCGCCGATTGCGTGAAAATCGCCCGTGAAGTGCAGGTTGATGTCTTCCATCGGCACAACCTGGGCGTATCCGCCGCCTGCGGCGCCGCCCTTGATGCCGAAGACGGGACCGAGCGAAGGCTCGCGCAATGCGACGATCGAACGCTTGCCGACGACGCGCAGCGCGTCGGCAAGGCCGACGGTGGTCGTCGTTTTCCCTTCGCCCGCAGGCGTGGGCGTCATTGCGGTCACGAGGATCAGCTTTCCGTCCCTGCGCGGGCCGTTTTGTAAAAACGAACCGTCGATCTTGGCTTTATAGCGGCCGTAGGGTTCCAGATGATCGTCCGGAACGCCGATCGATTCCGCAATCGTATAAATCGGTAAAAGTTCGGTTGCCTGTGCGATCTCTATATCGCTTTTTTTCCCGTCGGCGTATGCCATGCAGTTCCTCCGTTATATTGCGCATTCAATCGCGCTGTGAATCTTCTTAATCGGGTACGATGCCGAGCGCGGCCCGAACGTCGCCCAGCATATACAGCGAACCGAGCGCACAGACGACGCCGTCCGCGCCGGCCAGCTTAATCGCCGCATCGACGCCGGAAGCGACGCTGTCGCAGGGCGTGGCGGCAAACCCATGTTTCGATAAAAGCTCCGCGAGCGCATCGGCCTGCATTGCGCGCGGATTGTTCGGCGTGACGGTGATAAAACCACCCGAGATCGGCCCGATCCGGTCGATCATATGCGGGATGTCCTTATCCGCCATGATACCGAGCAGGAACGTGATCTTTTTGTCCGGGAAATGCAGCTTCAGGCTTTCCGCAACGGCGGAAACGCCCTGCGGGTTGTGCCCGCCGTCCGCGATGAAGACCGGATTTTCCCGCAGAATTTCAAATCTGGCGGGCCAGTGCACGGTTGCGAGGCCCGTTTTCAGCGCATTGTCCGAAATGTTCCAACCCTTTACGCGCAGCAATTCGGCCGCGGTAATGGCGACGGCCGCGTTACGCGTCTGATAGCTGCCGACGAGCCCGCAGACGAATTCGCCGTACGGTGAAAACGTAAACCGCAGGGCGGAAAGGGTAAGGGAGACGTCGCCGATGCGGCTGAAATCGACAATGTGTAGTTTTGCGCCGTTTGTTTTACAAGCCTCCTGAAACACGGCGTCCGCTTCGCCGTTTTGATCGTAAATGAGTACATCGCCGCCGGGCTTTATGATGCCGGCTTTTGCGCGGGCGATGTCTGTTATCGTCGGCCCGAGTTCGCGCGTGTGGTCGAGGCCGATGTTCGTGATGATCGCCAGTTCCGGCGTGTCGATGGCGTTGGTCGAATCCAGTTCGCCGCCCATCCCGACTTCAAGAACGACGATATCGACGTTATGGCGCAGGAAAAATTCAAAAGCGACGACGCTGATCAGTTCAAATTCCGTCGGGTGGTCGGCCATTTTGTCCGCATGCGGGCGAATGTAGGACGTGATGCCGGCAAGCTCGTCGTCCGAAATCGAAACGCCGTCTACCTGCATGCGTTCGTTGAACCGGTTGATGAACGGGGACGTGTAAAGCCCGACGCGATAACCGGCGGACGAGAGCACCTTCGCCAGCATTGCCGCCGTGGAGCCTTTGCCGTTCGTTCCGGCAATATGCACGAATTTTAACGCGCGGTGCGGATTGCCGATGCGCGAAAGCAGCTCGTTGGTGCGCTCCAGGCCAAGGCGGCTTCCGCGCCACGTGACGTGATGGATATAGTCCAGCGCTTCCGCATAATTCATGGAGCGGGAGTTTGAAAGAGCGTTTGCCGGGTCGGCTTTTCGCGGAGCGTGTTCACGCTTTGCCATATCGCCCAGCAGCTTGTCCAGCAGGCCGACAAGCAGCGTGTCGACAAGCATGACGGCGGCGACCGGAAGCACGCGCATCCCGACCATTGTAAAAAAGGGAAGCCCATTGAGCAGGCCAAGCGCAAAGCTTTTAAACAAAAGCGATCCGGCGAGTTCGGCGGGAACGACGCATGCGATTGCTCGGACGGCGACCGGCCGTTTCCGAACGGCGCGGGAAAGCAGCCCGGCGACGACGCCGTTGAGCATGAAGGCAACGGTCAGAAGCGGATAATATGCGCCGGCCGTAGGGAAGAGCACCGTGCCGAGCAGGTCGCCGAGCATCCCGACGATACCGCCCGCGACCGGACCGAACCAGATTCCGGCGAGGATGATTGGCACGCTGTCGATGCTGAGGCGAATGGAGCCCGTCAGCTGAAGCATCAGGAACTTGGAAAGAACGATCTGCAACGCGATTAGCATTGCCATCAGGGAAAGCCTTTTCGGCGTGATCTGTCTCATAAAAGAACAGCCCTCCTTTTTGGGTGCGCTGCACAGGATGCACAACGTCTTAACAAAAAGGGAAGACGTTCTCGTTTGTGCAGTAGCGGACGCGGCATTGCATCGCAAACGCGCAAAGACGCTTTTCGTGCAGCGGCGACTTCCCATCCGGCTGCCACTTAACGCGCAATACCTACTCTACTTCATGTTTGGTTTTATAAGGAAAAGCCGATTGTTCCGGCAAAACCTCATCAATTCTTCTATTATAGCGTAAAGCGCTGCAAACGGAAAGCATGCGCAAAAAAAACGCACATCATTCCGCGCGGCTCAATCCTGCGTCGACAACGATCCCGGCGACGTCCTCAAAGCGATTGAGCGTGTACAGGTGAATCCCGTCGGCGTCTTCGGCCCGGTACTTTCGTATCAGTTCGACGGTAAAATCACGTCCGGCGGCGCGGAACGACGCTTCGTCGTCTCCGTAGCGGCCGACGATTTCCGCGACCTTTGCCGGGATCGAGCAGCCGTTGCCGAGCGCCATTCGAATCAGCCCGTCGCGTTTAAGCAGCGGCAAAACGCCGACGACGACCGGAAGGGTAACGCCGCGTTTGCGCGCGCGCTCGATGAAACGCAGGTAACTTTCAACGTCGTAACAAAGCTGCGTCATCAAAAACGAAGCGCCCGCATCCTGCTTTTTTAAAAGCGCGTCGATATCGTCGTCGAGCGAATCGGCAAGCAAGTGCTTTTCCGGATAGCATGCGCCCGCAACGCAGAAGGACGGTTCCCTTTTCAGAACATAGCCGATCAGCTCGTTCGCATGGCGAAAATCGCCCTGCGTCCTGGACGCTCCGGCAGGGAAATCGCCGCGCAGCGCAAGCAGGTTGTGTACGCCCGTATCCCGGTAATCGCGCAGAGCCCGGTCCACGTCCCCGCGCGAATTTCCGATGCAGGTGTAGTGCGAGAGGGCCTGGCAAACGCCGCGCGACTGAATGCTCTCCACGACTTCGAGGTTACGCCCTTTGTTCGAGCCCATCGCACCGTACGTGCAGCTGATGAAATCCGGCCGAAACGTATAGAGACGGTCGAGCGTGCTCATCAGCGGAGCAAGGGGCTTGTCCTCCTTGGGTGGAAAAATTTCAAACGAGAGCGTCGTATGTTTTTTAATGATATCCTGAATTTTCATATTCTATTTCTATTTCCTGTTCCTGCCGTGCCGCCGTGCGCTTTATTCGCCGTCGAACGCCATCGCGTCGACATAACGGTCCGTAAACTCCGGCGACATGGTCAGTTCGATATATTCCGTTTGTTTTGCAAGCGAGTCGGTCTGCTCGAACAGAGCGTAATTTTTCAGGTACAGCTTCGCGCCTTCGCCCGCGGCGTTTCCAATGCTTTCGATGCTGCCCAGCAGCGCCGCCGGAAGCAGGCCGATATCGCAAAGCGCTCCGGCGGAAAGGTGGCTGCCGAACGCACCGGCCAGCAGCGTTTTCGATACCTGCTCCGGTGCGAGGGAAAGCGTATCAAGCAGCGTTTCGATTCCCGCGCGCATGGCCGCCTTGCCGAGCTGGAGCTCGCGAACGTCCTTCTGCGTCAGAACGATTTGCGTCGTTTGCCCGGCTTGTGCCGAAACGACGAAAGCCTTCATGCCGTCCGCCGTTGCTACGAACCGATTCTGAAAACGGCTGTCGTCGGAAAAGCGCCCGCTTTCCTCAATTATGCCCGCCTTGACGAGCGCCGCTGCCAGTTCGATCAGGCCGCTGCCGCAGATCCCGGTCGGCGGTGCGTCCCCGATGACGGCGATTTGTAGCGCGTCGCCGGCGAACCGTACATGTTCGATCGCGCCGCTGCTCGCGCGCATACCGCAGGAGATGTTCGCTCCTTCGAAGGCGGGTCCCGCAGCGGTGGAGCAGCTGACGCGACGCGAGCCGTTTGTAAGCGCGAGCTCGCCGTTCGTGCCGACGTCCAGCATCAGCGTTACGTCGCGCAGCGTGTCGAACGCCGTCGCCGTCAGGCAGGCGACCGTGTCCGCGCCGACAAAGCCCCCGACGACAGCCGGAATCAGCACGACGCAGGAATCGTGCGCCCGCAGGTCGAGCTCGCTTGCCGGGAGGACCAGACGTTCGCTTTTATACGGCTTGTACGGCGCGCGTACAAGCGAATCGACCGGATACCCGAGCAGCAGGTGATGCATGACCGTGTTGCCGACGACGCTGGCAAGGACGACGTTCTGGCGGTCGCGCCCGGCTTGCAGACATACGGTGTCGAGAAGTTCGTTCAAAGCTCCCCGCACGCTGGAGCGCAGCGGCTCGTAGCCGTTGTCGAGTGCGTAGGTGGCGCGTGCGATGACGTCGGCGCCAAACGCGGACTGCGGGTTCTGCATGCCTGAAACGGCGAGCTGGTCGCCGGTTTTCGCATCCAGCAGGTAACAGACGATCGTCGTCGTCCCAAGGTCGAACGCGGCGAAGCATGCGCCTTCCAAGTCGCTGCGGGCGGCGGCATACGGCGCAAACGCGGTGTATCGCGACGAACCGTCGTTCAGCGTCCGCACGGCGGAATGTTCCGGCAAACGGACGACGCAGTCCGCCTCCACCTTTGTCTGGCATGCGAGCACGGTTTCCTCGCTGCCGTCCAGTATGAGCGTTACGGCACATTTTTTACAGGTGCCGTTGCCGCCGCACGGGGAGTCGATAAAAACGCCCGCCCGTTTCGCCGTTTCGGAAAGAACCGTTCCGTCGGGAACGGTTATCTTTTTATTTGCCGGCTGAAACTCAACGGTATGCGTCATCTTATATAAAACCTTTCTGTAGGGGGGATTCGGCTTTTAGGAAATAAACGACTTCGCCATGCTGGCCGCGGTCGCGGCGTCGGTCGTGTAAGCGTCCGCGCCGATCTGCTTGGCAAATTCCGCCGTGATCGGCGCACCGCCGACCATGATGCGGAACGAACCACGATTTTCCAGCTTGTTCAGTTCGGAAACGATATTCCGCATCGCGGGCATGGTCGTCGTCAGCAGGGTAGACAGCGCGACGATGCGCACGTCGCCATTTTCGCGGACGCTTTGCAAAAACCGTTCGCCGGGAACGTCGATGCCAAGGTCGATCACTTCGAATCCCGCACTTTCGATCATCATAGCGACAAGGTTTTTGCCGATGTCGTGCATGTCGCCGCGGACCGTTCCGATAATAACCTTGCCGTTTGCGCCTGCCGCGCCCTTTGAAAGGTACGGCTTGAGCGTTGCAACGCCCCGTTTCATCGTGCGCGCCGAAATCAGCATTTCCGGCACGAACGCTTCGCCACGGCTGAACCGTTCGCCGACGACGGACATTGCGGAGATCATTCCACTGTTCAGGATATCCATCGGATCGGCGCCCGACTGAACGGCGTCCAGCACCATGCCGGAGATGGTTTTCATCTTTCCGGATTCGATTGCCGAAGCAATTTCTTCGATTTTCGTCATATGTGGCCTCCAAAGCTGCGGTAACGGTTGTTAACAGTCGCGTATGAAACGCTCTTCGCTTGATTATAATCGCATTCGACCGAAAAATCACGCGATATCAGGATATTATATATAAAAAGTATGAATTTTCGCGGTTAATCGTTCTTCAAAGGACCGATTCGATTTTCGCGGAAGGCGGAGATATAGTCCATGCAGTATTCGTCCTCGCCCAGCAGCGATTGCGCCGCGTGCATCAGCCCGATCATTTCGCGGTCCGTCGGATCAAGGATCGCGCTGTCCATGCCGGACTGCATCGCAAGGATCAGAAATGCGTGGTTGATCAGCGTACGCGCGGGCAGACCGTAGGAAATGTTTGAAAGGCCGCTGACGACGCGCACGTCCTTTGAGCGGGCGCGGATCTCCCGGGTGCACGCGGCGAACGTCGTCAGCGCGGTTTCGTCCGTTGAAAGCGTCCGCACGATCGGGTCGATCAGCAGCCGGTCTTCCGAAATGCCGTATGCTTTCGCCTGCTCCAGAATGTCTTCGAAAATTCGGATGCGGTCCCCGACGGAATCGGGGATACCGCTGTTGGAGCAAAGCAGCGCAATGCATTTCCAGCCGGTGTCCGCAATCAGAGGGAAGATGGTTTCGACCTTTCCGCTCTCCATCGATACGGAGTTGACGATGCCGGTGCGTTTGCATTGCGGCAGAACGGCGGCGATTGCGTCCGGGTTCGCCGAGTCGATGCAGACGGGCAGGGAACTGCTGCCTTCGGCAAGACGAATCAGCCATTCGAGCGTTTCCACCTCGGCGTCGTTATCCACGGCGGCGCAAATATCCAGATAGTCGGCGCCGGAGCGTTCCTGCGCGATTGCAAGGTTTTTGAGATACGCTTCGTCGCGGCCGTTAATCGCCGTTTTTACGGCCGGAATGAATCCGTTCAGTTTTTCACCGATAATGAGCATACAATTGAACCTCGTTTTGGTTTTCGGTTAGCATACCAAAAATTGACGTAAAAGAAAATACCACATTACATTGACAATTCAAATTTCATCTCCTACAATGTGTAGCAAGGAGATGAAAAACATCTATGATTCGAAAAGAGTTTCTTGTAAGCGAACTGAAATACCGCTACCCACGGATGACGGATTCCATCCGGTATCCGATGCAGGCGGTCAACCGTCCCCTCTTTTTCGAACCAGAGGCAAAGAGGACAAGCGCGCGCATCTATATCTGCTCCGCGGGGCAAATGGCACAAATCGTGTCAAACGACCCGTCGAAGCCGTTGTTTCTCTGCGCCGGAACGCCGGATGACGCGGAACTGGGTCGTTACGACGTGTGCGTCTTTCCCGCGGAAACCAACCGGCAGATGCTTTTCAACTTTGTTCAGCGCCTGTTCGACCGGCTCGACGAATGGAGCGAAAAACTCAAGGGGATTGCGGAGACGGGGTCCGATTGCACCGAATTGCTGGAAACTGCGGAGGAGATGCTGCAAAACCCCGTTTGGCTTTGCGACGAGGCCCTCCATACGGTCGCGCGCGCAGAGCGGTTTTATACGGAATTGAGCGACGGATACCTTTCCGAATCGTACAAATTGTTGGAAGACGACTGCCGCGAACGTAAGATCGGCAAACCGTACCGCTCCGCGGCGGCGGAAGGAACGGAACTGCTCTGCGAAGGGTTCCGGGCCGCGGGCGCGCGCTTCATGCTGCTTTGCGCGTCGAAAGAGCGTCCCTTCTACGGCAGCGACGAGGTCGTTTTTGAAAATCTTGGCGGGTTTGTCAAGATGATGCTTTCCGAGCATAAAATTTCCGTGAGGGCCCTCCGGCAAAATCGAAAAAACGACTGTATCGAACAGCAGTTGCGCTCTTTGCTGGATCAGACTGCGTCCGAAAACGATGCGACCGCGTTGCTCGGCGAACAGGGCTGGGCGGAAGACGGGCGGTATCTGGCGATTGCCGCAGAAACCGTCTCCGGGGATATGCGGTCCGCGCACGTCCATACGATTTGCGACCGAATGGAAAGCGCGGTCGAAGGATGCTGCGCTTTTTCGTATCCGCCGATACTGGCCGCCGTCCTGCCGACAGATGAAGAAAGCGGGGAAGACGCCGTGAAAGCGCTTCTGGAATTTGCGGGCAACGAACATCTTCGCATTGGAATTTCAGGGCCGGCCGAAGGGTTTTCCTACCTTTCGAAGCGACTGGACCAGGCGCGGTTTGCGCTGAACGCAGCGGCAAAGCCGAACAAAACGCTCCTGCGGTTCGAGGACGTGGCGGACGATTATATCGCCCGGCGTTCAACCGCCGAACTGCCTGCGGAACTGATTTGTCTAGGCTCCGTATGGAAGATGGTGCATTATGATGTCGAACACGGGACGAATTATCTGGAAACGACCGCGGCGTACGTGAAGAACCATTTCAACGCCGTCAAAACAGCAAACGCGCTTTTTATCCACCGCAGCACGTTTCTGTACAGGCTGGAACGGATTCAAACGCAATTCGGCCTGAATCTGGAAGGCGGCCAGGCAACGACGCTGCACTTCCTTCTTTCGTTGCGGCTTGCGGAGGGCGTCCGGCCGGATTAAACGTCGAGGCCGAGCAGCGCCGATAAGCGAAGGTGCGCGCTTGCGTGCCGCGGGTTATTTCCCTATGCGAAGCTGACCGCCCTTTGCGGAACGTTCAAGATACCCGCCGCGCTGCGATTTGATGTCGGTCACCGTCACGACCGCGCCCTTGCAGTTTGCTTCCAGGATCGCCATGGCCTGCGGGATGCGCTTCCGTTGCATCGTCATCAGCAGCATCGCGCGGTCGTTGTCGCGCCCGTGAACGTCGAGCGACGTGATGCCGAAGCCCTTTGCGCGAAGGCACGCTTCCATGCTTTTCGCCGTTTCCATATCGGGCAGGACGACCTGCATGGAGCTGAGCCCGAACGCGAGCAGTTCATCCAGCCAGGAGCCGATGTAATTGCCGCAGGCAAACGCCAGCGCATAGGCGATGCCCTTTAAAAAGTCTTCGCGGAAGCCGGTCAGGACGCTGCTTGCAACGACCAGCCAGAGCGTAATTTCTATGATCGCGATAAGGGAGCCGATCGTGCGTTCGCCGCGGTTAATCAAAACGATACGCAGCGTGCCGAACGACACCTCGAAAATTTTTCCAAAAAAGATAAATAGATATACCCAAACCGAGGAACCCTGTGCAAAGGCTTCTATCGCCTGTAAAAACTCATTCATCGTTCCTTCCCCTTTCAGCTTGCCGATTATACTGTACCATGATAGCATTGTCAATAAACCCAAATGTGAACCATAACGGCGCAATATGAAATGCAGCGAGGCCGCAATGACACAATACAGAACGAAAAACGGAATAAAAACGGTGCTTGGCGGCGTAAACTGGAATCCATGGCACGGCTGCCACAAGCTCTCCGCCGGGTGCCGGAATTGTTATGTGTATCGCATGGACGGTAAACACGGCATGGACGCCGGTATCGTGCGAAAAACCAACTCGTTTTACCTGCCGATTTCGCATGCGCGCGACGGTTCCTATAAAATACCGTCCGGCACGATGATATGGACCTGCTTTACGTCCGACTTTTTGCTCGAAGACGCGGACGACTGGCGGCGCGAAGCCTGGAGAATGATCCGGGAGCGGTCGGACTGCGCGTTCTTTTTTATCACAAAACGCATCACGCGCTTTGGGGAATGCATTCCGGACGACTGGGGCGACGGATATCCGAACGTATCGGTTTGCTGCACGACGGAAAACCAGGCGAAGGCGGACGAACGGCTTCCGGTTTTTAAAGGCGCGCCGATTCTGCATAAGGGAATCGTATGCGAGCCGCTGCTGGAGCGCATCGACTTAAGCGGCTATCTTGGCGATTGGGTCGGAAACGTGACGGTGGGAGGGGAGTCCGGCGAACACGCGCGGACATGCGATTACGACTGGGTGCTGGACATCCGCAGGCAATGCGTGGAGGCCGGCGTGCCGTTCCGCTTCAAGCAGACGGGCGCGAATTTCGTAAAGGACGGAAAGCGGTATTCCATCAAACGGCCGCTGCAGCATGCGCAGGCGAAAAAAGCAGGAATCGACACCTGACCGTCACGAACTGTACGACGAGACGACGACATCCACGATTCGGTCGTCGCTGTCGCATTTCGCCGTGGCGCTGAAGCTTTCGCCCGCTTCGATGGCGGTGTCGAAAGTAAGGCTTAAAACGTCGGAAGCGATCGTGTCCCCATCGGCATCGACAAACTCGACAAGCGCCTCCAGAGAACCGAGGGAATCCCCGCCGAGATTGGTGAAGCGGATTCGCGCAGTCGTTTTGCCGCCGTCGACGCTGAGCTCGCGGACGGTCGTCTCGATCTGGCATCCGTCGTAAAAGATTTTCGATTCCGTATTGAGAATGGTGGTTGAAACCGTTTTGCAGGCGCAAAACAGCAGCATGACGGCGGCGAGCGCCGCCGCAAGCGAACGTTTGATTCCGGTTTGCATATATAAAAGCCCCCACATGAAACAACTTATAAGAAGTTTCTTTTCTTACATTATAAAAAATGCGGCGCACCCTTGCAATCGATTCGCGTTTTTTTACCAATATCTTATGATTTTTTTGATATTCTGCAAACCGCGTTTTACTCAGATTCAGGCGTTGACAATCCATTCATGAATTTGCTATACTTCATAAGGTGCATTCTTGGAGAGATGTCCGAGTGGTTTATGGAGCCAGTCTTGAAAACTGGTGATGC
>CAYUUB010000042.1:0-11062 GCA_964447725.1 uncultured Oscillospiraceae bacterium | reverse complement strand
AGCCGTTATGCTTCTCCTTTTTTCTTTTTACCCCAATCTTTAGTGTAGAGCCAAAAAACAAGTTTTTTGATAGTCTCAAACGTCCGCTACGGCGGGCGTTTTTGTATGAAAAGCGATTATTTTTTATCAGCGGTTTTTTCGCCGATATACATGATATGCTCGGAAAGGGCAAGCAGTTCCGGGAGCTCCAGATAACGCTTGGCAATGGAAATCCAGCAGTCGATCTCCCCGGGATCGCGTTGCAAAATGTCCGGCTCGTTTGGAGAAAGGATACCTTCCTGTCCGAAAAACCGCAGTTTTTTCAGCGGGAACTGCCCCATAAAGGGCAGGATGTTTCGCTGATTGAAAAAACATGCGCTGGTAAACGCCGCCCCGCAGTAATCGCCGCCGTCTGCGACCGCGTCGATCAGCGATTTGGTTTCGGTGCCGGTGGAATCGCGGACGATATTGCCGCCGCATTTCAGGTCGTAGAGGATCGCGGCAAAGACCTGAATGAACGAAACATAGAGCTTGCCGCCCGGCTTCAGGCGATCGAGCGCGATTTTTACCGCGTTTGCTTGTTCCTCCCGGTCGATCAGGTGGTACAACGGCCCCATGAGGAACACATGATCAAACTGTCCGAGGCCCAGTTCGTTCAGGTCGAGGCAGTTTTTCGTATACGCGGAGAAGGAGACGCCCGCTTCGTCCGCCTTCCGCTTTGCAAAGCGGATGTTTTCGTCCGACAGGTCGACGAGCGTTACATCGCAGCCCAGCTTCGAAAAGTGAATGGCATAACGGCCCGGACCGCCGCCGATATCCAGGATGCATTCGCCGGGCTTGACGTATTGCTCCATCATGTACGTCGTGAAGATAAACTCAAAGGGATGCTTTTCAAGGCGCGTCCATTCGCACTCCGCGTTTTCGTCATAATATGCTTTTACCCGCTCGGTGGACGATTCCATTTTCATTCATCCTTTCATTCGATAATTGCGCATATTGTAGCACGGGGGGACAACGATGCGCAATTGCGAATCCGAGCACGGAGAACGCAGCCGCTGACCGAAAAATTCACATGCGCTGCGAAAAGATCATTTCCGGGCAGGGGACAAGCCGCCGCCTATGCGCAGGATCGTAAGCGCCGGACTCGATAAAATCGAGAAACGTGTCTTTTTCCAGCCGTTTCCATCCGATGGGTTCGTCCGGCTGGAGGACGGTCGCGTCCGGTGGGCGTGCCGGACTTTGTATAGGCCACAGTTCCATCGTTACTTCTTTTTGACGATATGGGCGATTTCTTCGGCAACCTGACGCGCGGTTTTACCCGCGGTGAATATGGTATGCGCGGCAAACGGTTGTTCCAGCATCTGCGGCAGAAGGATTCGGTTCAGCGTTCGTTCGTTTGGATCGTCGACCCGCTGCGAAAGGAAGCCGAGGGATTCCGCGAAATCGGGATATGGCAGAAGCAAAAAGGAATGCCGGACCGGCGCGACCAACGCACGAAACGTCCGCCGTTGTTCGGCCGTCTCGTAAACGCTTTGCCCGGCGCCTAAAGCGATCAGGGAACCGTCCCCTTCTTGCAGAATGCGCTCTACGGAACGGAGTTCATACGGCTTTTGATAGCGGTACCAGCCTTCGATTCCGTGCAATGCGTATTGCAGTTCGGCTTTGGCCTCGGAATAATCCGTTTGTGCATACAGGCGTTCCCGCTGCTCGTCGAGGTCGATAAACTGTATTTCCAGCAGTTGTGCGGCCAGCCGCCCTGCGGTGGTTTTTCCGACGCCGACCGGGCCGGCGAGAATGATGGTCTGTCGCATGGCAAGGAATCCTTTCCTGAAAACATTGCGCGGCGAAGCGCTTTTTTAAACCGCATGCCGTTCCCGAGAACATGCGGGCGTGCGGTCCGGATGAGCGAAACGCGATTGCCGGCGGATGGACATGCATGCGTTAGAGGGATTCTATCGCTTTTTTCATAAGGACGGGCTGGATATCGGGATAGGTCCAGTTTTGCGGAAGCGCGTCCGTGATCAGCAGGCGCTCGATCTCATAATGCAGTTCGGGTTCGAATGTGTGGATATCGGCAAAAAACAGCATGCCGAAAAGCTCTTCGCCGGTGCGGTTTACGTTTGTTTCGCCGGCGACGGAGTACGCGCAGATCTGCGTCAGCTCATATTCGAGCGCGCCGGTTTCTTCGTACAGTTCGCGTCTTGCCGTTTCAAGAATGGTTTCGCCCGCCTCGTGATGCCCGCCGGGGAATTCATAGGTAGAGCGTGCCTTGTGTTTACAAAAGACCCAGCGGCCGCCGCTCTTAGTGATGATGACGGCAAAAACCAGCCGGTCGTCCCGAACGGCCGCGGGGTCGTAAAATCTGATTTCAAGCATATCGCCGTGCTCCTCACCTGCATTCTGTGCTGCCGCTTACGGGTCAATCGAAAACCGGTATCCAGGACAGATCGTCCCCAAAAACGACGCCACGGTCCGTTATGATCACGCCCGGGCGTGCCGGCAACGCAAGCACCGATGCGCGAAGGAGAACGTCGTCCCGCTTTCCCGAACGCAGTTCGCTCAGCGCGTCTTCCAGGCGGTCGATCTCGGCCGCCAGTTCCTCCACCGGGAGCGGCGACATCAGCCCGCCGATCGGGAGACGCAGCGTATCGACCACCTTGCCGTCCTTTGCGACGCAAATGCCGCCGCCGACGCGCTCCAGTTCCTTTGCGGCGGCAAAAGCGGAAGCGCTGTCCGTATAGACGACGGTCAGATTGTGGCTGTCGTGGGAAATCGTCGTTGCAAGCGCTCCGCTTGTCAGCCCGAAATTGGATACGACCGCAATGGTCCGCCCGCCCGCGCCGTATCGGTTTGCAACGCAGATGTATTGCAGCCGCTCCGGGTCGTCGATGCGCACTTTGCCGTTGCGAACCGGCAATGACGCGCGCTGCGCGCGGTAGTCCGGGCTGAGCTGCTCGGCAAGGTCGGCGTTGATTACGACGACGTTTGCGGCTTTGCCGCAGTCTTCCGGCGCGCGCAGGTCGAAATCCGCGGGGGACCCAATTTGCGGAAGTTTCACCGTGTTTTCCTGCTCATACCACGCCTGCCCGGGTTTTCCACCCGCCGGCGCACCGTTTTCGGCAACCAGCTTTCCGGCGACGAACACGGAAACGGGTTTCTCCATGCCGAGGTTTTCAAGGGAACCGAGCAGTTGCAGGTCGGCGACCTTTCCGGGCGCGATTGCGCCAAGATCGGCAAACCCATACTCTGCGGCTGCGTTGTACGTGCCCATCCGGATCGCAAGAACGGGGTCCAACCCTTCTTCGACTAGGCGCCCGGCGACATGGTTGACGTGCCCCGACTTGAGCAGGTCCTTTGCGTGCACGTCGTCCGTGCAGATTGAAATCATGTCGTTCCAGCGCATGGAACGCGCGGCTTCGGCGGCGGCTTTCGCATTGTCGGCGATCGAAGACGCGCGCGCGTTGATGCGCATGCCGAGGCCGGCCTTTTCGAGGATTTCGTCGCGGCTGTGGCATTCGTGGTCGCTCTGCGGACCCGCGGCCAGATAGGCGCACAGCTCTTTTCCGGAGAGGCCGGGCGCATGGCCCTGCAAAAATGCACAGCGCTTCAAACCCTCGCCGATGATCGCGTGCATCCGCGCGTCGTCATGGCAAACGCCGAGATAATCCATGATCTCCGCAATGCCGAGCACGTTCTCCCGATCGAGCAGGCGGCTTATTTCGTCAGCCGTAAAGCAAGCGCCGGAACGCTCGACCGAAGGGGCCGCGGGCACGCACGAGGGTGCGAGCACATACTGGCGAAGCGGCGATTTTTCCGCGCTCCTGAGCATAAACTCGATGCCTTTTATACCTGCGACGTTACCGATTTCGTGCGGATCGGTCACGACCGTTGTGGTACCCCAGACAACGGCCGCTTTTCCGAAGTTTTCCGGAGCGAGCATGGTGGATTCAACGTGCATATGGGTGTCGATAAAGCCGGGCGCAAGGAACGCGTTCTTTCCGTCAAGAACGGTTGCGCCCCGACGCGGATCGCCGGAATTCGGCTGCCTCACCGCGGCGATCACGCCGTCGATGATATCCACCCGGCCGGGGAACGTCCCGCCGGTGATCACATTCACGATGCGGACGTTTTCGATCGTCAGGTCGCAGGGGATTTCTCCCATTGCGGCCCGGACAAACCGCGTACGATCTTTCTTAGGCATTACAAACATAAGTCGACTTCCCTCTCTATAAAATTTCGGGTCGGCGTGATTAACGGATTTTGCTTTTCGTCACCCACATGCCCGTTATGCCGTATGCGTATTGCCGGGTCTTCAGGATGAACAGCCTTTCCTGCGCGATGGGCTCGATGGAATGTTCCAGCATTTTTGTGCAAAGCGTGTGCATGTCGCGTACGGACTGCATGTTCAGAGGATGCCCGTCCGGCGCATCCTCCGTCGGCAGGGTCTGCGGCCTGTGCCCACCGAGGAACCGATAGGATTCGTACGGTTTCAGCCGATCAAGCACGATTTCGAGACTGTCGCGGTATGCGCCGATATTCAGGCTTCCCGGCAGCCACATCCAGGCGGACGCGCCGCCGTTGCCGAACGCGTCGCCCGTGAACAGCGCGCCGTGGACGTCGTCCACATAGATGCAGGAGCCCGGCGTGTGGCCGGGTGCCGAAATGATGTGAATGACATTGCAGCCGAGATCGATGGCCGAATCCTCCGTGACGGGAATAAAATGCTTTATGTCGTACGTCTTGTCCGGCACATGAAACATAAGGCACCCCACGTGGACAAGGAGCCATAACGCCCCCTTCTTCCATGCGGCGATATCTTTTTTGTGCAGGTATACCGTATGGAATTCCTCCGAGTGGTACATGTGGTCGATGTGCGCGTGCGTCAGCGCCAGCTCGATGGGCTTGTCCGTCAGCGTGCGCAGCATCGGCAGGATATCCGCCTTCATGATGCAGGTGTCGATCAGCAAAGCCTTGTTTGTCCCGACGATGAGATACATGGAAGCCGCGTTCTCGTCGTCGATGGCGAACAACCCCGGCTGAAGCTCCTCGATCGTATAACCCTGTGCTTGCATTTTAACGCGTCCTCCTGCTTATTTTGGAATTCCCGGCAATGCCTCGCGGACATGGTCGGTTTTTGTATGCCGCTGCACTTCGAACGCGCGGATTTCCGCGTACGTTCGCCGATAATAGCGGCGGAACAGACGAAAATAGCCCTTTGTAGAGTCGCCGACAAAATCAGACGGCACGGATTTGTCGCCGACCAGCGCCTTGAACGGATATGCGCCGTTGACGCGCCAGGGATTGAGGAATCCCGGGCGTATCGCGTCCTTCGGACAGTTGAACGCGCATCCCATGCACATTGTGCAGTGACAGGAAAAATGAGGCCGGCCGCCTTCCATCCGAATATTCTGCGCAGGACAGTTGGCCACGCAGAGTCCGCAGCCGGTGCAAAGCTCCGGTTTTACGTGGATCAGCGGCCCGTTGATCCACGCGCCGAACCACTGGAGCCGGAAGAGATACATCCAGACAATTGTCCACGGCATATAGTGCAGTTTTTCCGGCCGGCCTTCGGCGACGTTGTCCGCAATCAGCTCGGCCATATCGCGCGTATGCAGATACATCTGCTTTGCGAGCGCGTCGGGATAACGGAACATGATGTTGTACGGCATAAGCAGATGGCGTTCCAGCATCGGGCGAAACCCTTTTTTACGCAGGAGCCGTACAAGCGGCATGCTCGACGCGCTGTTGACATGGAACGGTTCGCCGGACGTTTTAAAAACAAACGCGGGCCTGCCGGAAACCTTCGGCAGGGTTTTGGCAAAACGCAGAACGAACTGCGGCGTGTTGAACGCGTGGATCGGATACCCGAAGCCCGCAATATCGAAATCGTTCGGGTCCGGCGCGGCGGCGAACGGGACGCGCACGTTCCAAACGGTCGCCTCGACAGCATGCCCCGACAGTGCCTTTGCGATCATCTCCGCCGCGGCGCGCGTATTCCCCGTACCGGAAAACACATACAGGATCGCCGTCTTCATCCGCCGAATCCGTCCGGACGACAAGCATTCATAACAAGAAAAATCCTTCCTTCCATAGTCTCATGGCCGTAATCCGCAAAAAAACCGTTTCGTTTCGTCGTTACAGATATAAATTTACTAACTTATTATCTCACAAATCAAGCCCGATGATAATGGGACAGTAAAACAATTCTGGACCGGGATGGCTTTTGCGGACGCCTACCGGAAAAAGAACGCGCTACGCACGTATTTAAAATATGGAATTGGTGATCGACATTGACGATTATTTCCGATGAAGTTAAAATCAGCATATAGGAACAAGTGCAACGGAGCGCCGGATTCAAACCCGAATCGACAGTCGAGCATTTTTCAAACGGTAAAATTCATA
The DNA here is from genome assembly GCA_964447725.1 of uncultured Oscillospiraceae bacterium. GTDB lineage: Bacteria > Bacillota > Clostridia > Christensenellales > CAG-138 > UBA7703. The sequence goes on along the minus strand of CAYUUB010000042.1, from coordinate 4,681 downwards.
AACGCGATGCGGAAAGTAACGAAACGATTGCCTCCGACAGCCTTTGGCGGTTGCTGCGAACGTACGGGGATGAAATCCATATTGAACGTCTGGAGGTGGATGGCGTGGAAGAAGCGATGAAACTCATTCAGAATACCACGATGCTGATTTCCATCGGCATTGTTTTTAATCTGTTTTACCAGAAGATCAAAAGGCAAAGAATCGTCTTCAAAGTACTGGGCGGACTGATTCTCGGTTTGACAGGCGTTGCGCTCATGGTGACATCCATTCCACTCAACAATGGTATGATTTTCGATACGCGGTCCATTCTCGTCAGCGTTTCAGGACTGTTTTACGGCGTCCTTCCAACCTCGGTTGCGGTATTGATGATTCTGGCGTACCGGGCGGTCATCGGCGGGTCGGGTATGGTCGCGGGGATGGTCGTTACGGTCCTTACGGCGGCGACGGGCGTTTTATGGGGCGTACTTCGAAAAGAGAAAAAAAAGAAATCCTGGCTGGAGTATTATGCGTTTGGATTTGTTACGCATATCGTAATGCTTCTATGCATGCTTCTCCTCCCGCAGGCGATCGCCTGGGAAACGTTGAAGGCAATCGCCCTGCCGGTTCTGACGATCTATCCTGCCGGTACGCTGGGCATGTGCCTGATTATCACATACGAACAGAAAAATTTTCAAACGGAAAGCTTGCTGCGGGACAGCGAGATACGTTTCCGCACGATCTTCGACCAGGCGCCGATCGGGATCAACGTGGCGAATTCGGACGGCGTTTTGTATATGAACCCGGCGTTTGAAAAGATACTGGGCAAACCAATGTCCGATGCCATGCGGCAAGGACTCCAGACGCTTGTTCACCCGGACGACGCCGAGAAGGCCGACAGGATGTTCCAAAAGCTGGTTTCCGGCGAAATTTCCGAATATGACATGATAAAAAGGCTTGTCAGGCCGGATGATTCAATCGTTTGGGTCCACGTATATCTTTCGACGCTCAGCACGGAGAAAAGCTCCGGTACTTATCTATGTATGATGCAGGACATTTCGGAAAATGTAAAAAAGGAAACCCATTTGCTGGAGAGTGAAAAAAAGCACCGCGAAGTGCCCGGGTTTCTGAGGACCATGATCGACTCGATTCCCGACCATATTTTTTATAAGGATACCGACGGCGTCTACCGGGGCTGCAATCGCGCTTTTGAAGAGGCGACCGGTATTACCCGGAACAATTTGATCGGACATACGGACTACGAGCTTTTTGATGCGGAGACGGCGGAACTCTTCGTTAGCGCGGACAACGTCGTTATCAGCGAGCGCAAGGAGCACAGGACGGAAGAAACCGTTATTTATCCCGACGGGCGCAGCATTATTACGGAAACACTGAAGACGCCCTACTACAATGCCGCCGGCGAGGTGATCGGCTTGATCGGCATCAGCCGCGACATCACCGACAGAAAGAAAAAAGAGGACGAAATACATTATCTGAATATTCACGATGTGATGACGGGGCTGTACAGCCGCGCATATTTCGACGACGAGCTTTACCGTATCGACGAAGCGGAGGAGTTGCCATACTCCGTCATCCTTGGCGATATCAACGCATTGAAGCTTACAAACGATTTGTTCGGCCACAACGAAGGCGATCGGCTGATTATCGAGAGCGCGAGGCTGCTGCAACTCTGCTGCCCAACCGGTATTGTGGCAAGAACGGGGGGAGACGAGTTTTCCATTCTTCTGCCGCAAACCGGAGAAGAGGGCATCAAAACGATCGTCGCGCGGATCAACAAGGCGTTTCAGGAGCACGAAAGCCTGCGCGAAGGGCGAAAGTATTTTACGAGCATATCCCTCGGATACGCGACAAAGCAGAAGACCGACGAATCGGTTGTCCGCCTGCTGAAGACGGCGGAGGAAAACATGTACCGGCGCAAACTGCTGGAGCATCAGAGCATCCGGAGTTCGCTGCTTTCAACGATCAAGGCGATGCTGTTTTCCAAGAGCAACGAGACGATGGAGCATGCCGACCGGATGGTGGATCTGGCGAAGCGTCTTGGCAACGAGGTCAGCTTAAACGAGGCGGACCAGGATTCCCTGGAGCTGATGGCGACGCTGCACGATCTTGGGAAGATCGGGATCAGCAACACGACGCTTTCGAAGCCGGGCCGGCTCAACGAGAACGAGTGGACGGAAATCAAGCGGCACCCGGAAATCGGATATCGAATTGCGTCTACGATTCCGGAACTGCAGAAGATTTCCGAATACATTTTGTGTCATCACGAGCGGTGGGACGGTAAAGGCTATCCGCAGGGAATAGCGGGCGAGGAGATCCCCTTTATTTCACGGCTGATCTCCGTTATCGATGCATTCGATGCGATGACGGAAGACCGTTCGTACCGGAAAGCCCTGCCAAAGGAGGAGGCCGCGGCGGAAATCACCAGGAATGCCGGCACGCAGTTCGATCCCAACGTCGCCAGAGTGTTTATCGAAAAAGTTCTGGACATGCCGTTCAACAAGTCATAAAACGATCCCAAAGCGCCGGGTGCCCGGCGCTTTGGGATCGCATACAGATTTAAATTGATTGGAATCGCGCCTTTTGGATGAAAAGGCGCATGATTGCATTGCCGGACCAACGTCGGCCGAAGGTTCAGGGGCGCGACAGATCCAGCTTGTAAACCACTTCGCCATATTCCACGCGGCCGTCCGAAACGAATCCCATGCTTTCATAAAGCGATTTTGCAGCGGCGTTGTCCGGCTCGAAGCTGATGAAGATTGCACGATGGTTTTCGTCGGCTTCCGCGCGGATGCGGTCGATCAGCAGCCGCATCGCTTCGCGCCCGTAGCCGCGCCTTTGGTACCGCTTGTCGATCATCAGGCGATAGATCCAATATTCGTGATCGTCCCGGTCGAGACAGTACATGGCAAAGCCCACCGGCTTGTTTTCGGCATAAAGCGCAAGCGGTTCGCACTCCGGCTGCACATACGCCTGCGCCAGCGAATACATGTTGCTTGCGACGAACCGGCGCTGGTTTTCGTGCACGGCCAGATCAAGGATGGACAGATAATTGTGCCGGTCGATTGCGACAAGGCGGACCATCTAGTGCGCTCCTTTCGGCGTTGAAACCCGCAGGTCGGGCAGAACGACGCGCCGCTCACGCATGCGGGCGGCGCATTGCGGATCGCGGACGGTTATTGCTGCTTTTTGTTGGCGGCTTTGACGCGCAGTTCCTTTGTCAGAAGCTTTTTGCGCATGCGGATATTTTTCGGCGTGATTTCAACCAACTCGTCTTCGGCAATAAATTCGAGGCACTGCTCCAGCGTGAGCAAAACGGGCGGCGTGAGGCGGAGCGCCTCGTCCGAGCCGGAAGCGCGCATGTTGGTCACGTGCTTCTTTTTGCATACGTTGACGACGATATCGCCCGCGCGCGCGTTTTCGCCGACGATCTGCCCTTCGTAAACCGGAACGCCGGGGCCGATGAAGAGCTTGCCGCGGTCCTGCGTGTTGAACAGGCCGTAGCTGGACGTGTCACCCGTTTCATGCGCGACGAGCGAACCGGTTTTGCGTTCCTCGATCGGTCCTTTATACGGTTCGTAGTCGTGAAAAACATGGCTCATAACGCCGTTGCCGCGCGTATCGGTCAGAAGCTCGGAACGGTAACCCATCAGCCCGCGCGCAGGCACGAGAAACTGGAGACGGACGCTGTTTTCGCTCTGATTGGCCATGTCTACAAGCTCCGCCTTACGCCGGCCGAGTTTTTCCATGACCGCGCCGACATACTCGGTCGGCACGTCGATGGTGAGTTCCTCGATCGGCTCGGTCACGTTGCCGTCGCCGTCTTTATGCAGAATGACGCGCGGACGCGAAACGGCAAACTCGTAGCCCTGCCGGCGCATCGTCTCGATCAGGATCGAAAGATGCAGCTCGCCGCGGCCGCTGACGCGGAACGTATCGGTCGAGCCGGTCTCTTCGACGCGCATGGAGATATTGGTTTTGACTTCGTTGAACAGGCGGTCGCGCAGGTTACGCCCGGTGACGTACTTGCCTTCGCGGCCGGCGAACGGACTGTCGTTGAGCATGAACATCATGCTGACCGTCGGTTCGTCGATATGCACGAACGGCATGGGCTCCACGCAGGCGGGGTCGCACACCGTCTCGCCGACGTTCAGGCCCTCCACGCCCGCGACGCAGACGATGTCGCCGCACGGCGCTTCGTCCACCTCGACGCGCTTGAGTCCTTCATAGCGGTAAAGGCGCGTAATCTTTGCGTCCTGCCGGCGATCGTTTTCGCCGCCGCAGATCACGATCGGCATGCCTTTTCTCGCCGTGCCGCGCTCGATGCGACCGATACCGATGCGTCCGACGTAGTCGTCGTAATCGATCGTGGAAAACAGGATCTGCAGCGGTTCGTCCGGCTTGCTGTCCGGCGCGGGAATCGTGCTTAAGATCGTGTCGAACAACGGGCGCATATTGTTTTGCATGTCGTCCAGCGACAGGCCGGACGTGCCGTCCCGCGCGGAGGTGTAAACGACGGGGAAGTCGATCTGGTCGTCGCTTGCGCCAAGCTCGATGAACAGCTCCAGCGCTTCGTCCACGACTTCCGCCGGACGCGCGTCCGGCCTGTCGATTTTATTGACGACGACGATCGGGACCTTGCTGAGCTCCAGCGCTTTGCGGAGCACGAACCGCGTCTGCGGCATGC
>CAYUUB010000041.1:0-11179 GCA_964447725.1 uncultured Oscillospiraceae bacterium | reverse complement strand
CGGTCGTGCTCGTGATGTGCGGCGGAAGGCCGATCGTCAGTTCCGGATCGAGCACAGCGTATCTCGGGATCAGGCAGAGGTCCTGAACGGCGTATTTATGGTGCGTTTTACGGTCTGTAACGACGGCGGCGATAGTTGTTTCCGATCCGGTTCCGGCGGTCGTCGGGACGGCGAACAGCGGAGGAATCTTTTTCAGAACGCGCAGCGTCCCGCCCATCTGACTGATGCTCTGGCGGGGTTTTGCGACGCGCGCGCCGGCGGCCTTGGCGCAGTCCATGGAAGAACCGCCGCCAAAGGCAATGATGCCCTGACAGTTGTTATCGACATAGAGCTTTCTTGCGTCTTCTATGTTTTCAATGGACGGATTGGGTTCCGCACCGTCGAACAGCGTATATTGAAGGCCCGCTTCCTTGCAGGCGTCGAACAGCGTATTCAAAAGCCCGATACGGTGCAATACGGCATCGGTCACGATCAGCACGTTGTCGATCCCCTGCGAACGGATAAAGGCCGGCAGTTTTTTAACGGTGCCGGGTCCGTCCAGCCGCTCCGGCTGGCGCCAGGGCATGAGATACTCGGCCGAAGTAAGGAAAAATTGAAAAATGCGGTACCATATTTTTTTCAGCGTCCACATAGCTTCTTTGCCTCCATTTATGAAGTTTTCGTTGTGAAAATAACCTTGAACGGTAGGAATGCATCCAAAAAGATTCTAACATGAATGCAAGTTGAAAGCAACGATTCAAAAACAAGATTTTCAACGTTGTGTTGATTATTTTTACGCTCTGTTTACCAGAAAAACAACCGATATGCTTACAAAATATATACGTATTTCGACAATGTGCGCAAATAAAAAGAATGACAAAAATGCTTAAACGGTCGACTAATCGTCACAAATGGATTTCGTGTCGAAATCGAAAAAACTCGAAATAGCGCGAAAAATGTAAGGAAAACTCGAAGAAAATCGGAAGCATTGAAAAATCCTTTTTTGTAGCTTAATGTCTGTTTTAGGGGTTAAATTCGACAAGGGAGGATAGATTTGTGAGATCGAAAATCGAACAGGAAATGTTGAAACTTGGCGCTCCGACCGGTCGGCTTGGATATGTGCAAATGGCAATCACTCTCGAATTGATCATGCAGAATGAACAGGTGACCAGCACCACGCGCGTACTGTATCCAATGGTGGCCGAACGCTGCGACACGAAGCCCGCAAGAATCGAACGGAACGTCCGCGAGGAGATCAAGGCAATCTGGAATTTCGGCAACCAAAAACGGCTCGATCAGCTCTTTATCAACCGCGGGAAGTATCCGCCGGGGAACAAGGAGTTTTTATATACCGTTGCGCGTTACCTTCAGCAGGAAAGCTGACGAATGCCGCAACGGACGCTGCGAAATGAAAAAAGGCGGGAAGGCTATGCCTTCCCGCCTTCTCGCTTTCCGGTCAATTAAACGAACGAACGGGCTCGATCGTATCGCTTCGCGGGTAGACGTATTCCATCTTCGGCGGCATGGAATTGTAGACGCGCTCGACGTCCAGCCGGCCGCGCGAATAAACGCCTTTGACCAGGACGGACTCCATCTTGAGCGTCAGGCAGAGGATCGAAGCCTTCGCGCCGTCGGGGATCGCTTTGAGCGCCTTTCCGAACGGAATGTTGCTGAACACGACGCGGTCCGTCCCGGCTGCGGTCGCCTGAACGAGCGGAAGCACGACGGCGTTTCCGTCCGCGTCGAAATACGAAAGGAACTTCAGCGAATCGAGCTGCGAAAAGAGCGACTTTGCCGCGTATGGCATTGCGCCGTTTTTGCTGTTTGCGGAGAAGGGCGCCTTGATTCGCGAAAGGACCGCGCCGAGGCCGATCGCACCCAGCGGCAGGTTCTTCAGCTTCGTGATGCGATTCAGGTTGAGGTAGAAAACGCGGTAGAACCCCATATAGGAGTTGTACCGAAAGAGCGGTTTGTTGTTGTAGAGGTCGAACTCGGGGCCTGTGTTTGCGCTGTGCGTATACGTCGCCGTGCCGGAGAGATACCGCTTGTCCGCGCTGAGCGCAAGGAAGCCGACGTTCGGCCGTTCGACGATGAAACGTTTGCTCAGCCCGGCCGAAAACTGGCCGAACGTGAGACGGTCGTTCCCGAGCGCCTGAATGGACGAGATGAAGCTCAGGTGCGGGTACCCGCTTTCATCCCTGGTGGCGAGAACGCCGACCTTGCTGTCGTTGTCCATCATTTTGATGGAAGCGTCGTCGATCGTGGGAAAAAACTGCTGTTTCATGCTCCTTTTATTCCTCCTCGCGCAGAGCGCCGGTCATGCGAATGTCCCCGCAGGCGTGCGTAGACTGCGCGGCTGCGAGCAGTTCCTCCATGTGCCGCCGCGTGATCAGCGGCGTGTCCTTAAACGTCCAGTCGATGTCCAGGCGTTTATACTTGTCGGTGCAGAGGTTGTTGAACGCGCAGAGTTCCCAGCGTTCCGCGCCGCCGATTGCGGCGATGCGCGCGCCGATTGCGCGGATGTTCTCCTCCGAGTCCGTCGCGCCGGGGATGATTGGCGTACGGATCCAGAGCCTGCCGGTCCCTTTTGCCCAGAGCGCCGCCACGCCGAGGTTTCTAAGAATCATGGCGTTGCTTCGGCCCGTCCAGCGCTGATGGTCCGCGTCGTTCATGATCTTCAGGTCGTAAAGCAGCACGTCCGTATACGGCAGCGCCGCCTGTAATTGCTCGGTGAACACCATGCCGCAGGTGTCGACCGCGGTCTGAATGCCTTCCGCCTTTAACAGCCTGAGCAGTTCGACTGCGCCGTCCTGCAGCAGCGCTTCTCCGCCGGAGAGCGTTACGCCGCCGTCGCGCCCGAAATACGCGCGGTCCTTGACGAGCTCGCGACAGAGTTCTTCCGGCTCCGCGTCCACGCCCTTGCCTTCCAGCGCGCAGGCCGGGCACGCGTCCACGCAGGCATAGCAGCCCGCGCAGAGCCGCCGGTCGATCTTGACGCCGTTTTCCGTGTAGGACAGCGCGCCGTTCGGGCAGATGCTTTCGCATGTGCCGCAGCCGATGCAGCGCGCGGAAAGCCAGTGCACCTGGAATTTTTTGGCGATGCTTTCCGGGTTGTGGCACCAGGCGCACGCGAGCGAGCAGCCCTTGAAAAAGATGGTCGTACGCAGGCCCGGACCGTCCTCGCTGGACATGCGCTGGATATCGAGATAGCGGATTTTCGTCATATTTAATACCGGTTATGGCTCTCCCTTGCTATGATTTCGTTTTGCAGTTCGCGCCCGATGCTCGTAAAGTACGCGTTGTATCCCGTGATGCGCACGAGCAGGTTTTTGTAGTTCTCCGGGTGCTTCTGCGCGTCTTTGAGAATTTCAGCGTCGAGAATGTTGATCTGAAGCGCGGTCCCTCCGTTATGGATATAACCCTTTAGAAACGCTTTGAGCTTTTCGCGGTGCTCGTTATCGCGCATCAGCGAGGGAGAAAGCGTGATGGTGTGGCTCGCGCCGTTTGGCAGCATGTTTTGCATTACGCCGATCTCGTTGCGTCCGCCGAGCGCTTTTCCGACCGAGTTTGCGTTGCCGGTCGGGCCGTTGGTGTCCGCGCCGTTGACCGGGCAGATCGCGTTGGAGAGGAACTGCCCGTGCTCGCGTCCGTCCGGCGTTGCCGGCAGGATGAAGCCGGAGCCGATCCAGTAGTTCCAGCTCAGCATGCCGGGGCGGAACTGCGCGTTGGTCGACTGCGTTTTATGCTTCCAAACTTCGCTTGACCAGTCCTTCATGATGCGCTCGGCGAGCGCGTCCGCCGCGTCGTCGTCGCGTCCGTATTTCGGCGCGCGGTTCCTGGCCTGCGCCTGCAACACTTCGTAGCCCTTCCAGTTGGCCTTCAGCGCGGTGATGAGCGTGTCCATCGTGCAGAGCTTCCGGTCGAACACGAGGTACTTGATCGCAAGCAGCGAATCGACCGTCGTTGCGAAGGTTACGCCTTCGACCGTCACGAACGCAAGCTCGGCGCCGCCCTGCGTGCAGTCGAGCCCCTGCTCGGCGCAGCCTTTGACGAGGCAGCTCAGGTACGGCGTCGGCGCATACTGCGCGCGGATGGCGGTGGAGCGCTCGTACAGCGCGACCAGCCGGCGGATGACGTAACCGAGCTGAACGACGAACGCGTCGTAGAATTCTTCAAACGTTGCAAACGTCCGCGGGTCGCCGGTCTTCGGCGCGTCCTGCTCCTCGCCGTAGGGCTTGCCCCACAGCGCGTCCGTGTATGTGATCAGGTCGCGGCCGTTGCCGAGCGCAAGCTCGACCGCCTTGACGAGGTTCGGGTTGCAGTCGACGGTCGAGGAGCGGTCGTTGCCGCACATCGTGTTTTCCAGGCAGCCGACGGACGCATAGTCGAACACGTTGCCCTCGTTGATGAGGTGCTCCACGTTTGCGCGGCGCGCTTCTTCGAGCAGGCCCGCCATGGAGCGCTCGTCAAAGTTGAGCAGAAACGGCGCACCCTGACTGGACGAGATCATGTCCACGACCGTGTCGAGCAGCTTTTCGGGCGAGTTCTCGTGCAGTCGGACGTTCGGTTTCGGCTCCAGTATCGGGCTCATCTCGTCGATGACTTCGAGGAAGACGTACGTCAGTTCGTTGGTCATGTCCGCGCCGTCTTTTCCCATGCCGGAGATGTTGAAGAGCTGCCCGTACCCGGCGGTGATGCCTTGGTTGCCGGTCTGGATCATCGCGTCGTACGCATAGTTGCAGTGGATCCAGAAGCATTTTAACAGCTCCTTGCCGAATTCGCGGTCCATGCCGTTTTTGATCGATTGTTGCCAGTAGGGCAGCAGGTACTGGTCGATCCGCCCGAACGAAACGCCCGCGCCGGGGTAGTTTTCGTCCGTGAGCACCAGCATATGCGTCAGCCAGAGCGACTGGATCGCCTCGTAAAAGTCGCGTGCGGGTTTGTTCGGCACGTGGAGCAGGTTTTCGCGCATCGCGGTCAGCTCCACCTTGCGCGTTTCGTCCTTCTCTTCGGCGGCCATGCGCGCGCAGAGGTCCGCATATTTTGCCGCAAGCTCGACAGGGGTGTCGCAGCTTGCGATCATTGCGCGCAGCTGGGCGCCCTTCGGGCCGGACTTGTCCGCTTCGCCCAGCGCGTCGTATTTGCTTTGGATGTCCGCCTTGATCGCGGCGAACCCTTCGTGCAGCACGCGCGGGTAGTTCGGTATGAGGTGCCCGCTTGTCGCGCCGCAGTTGCCGTAACCCTTGTCGCGGAATTCGAACGTATCGGCGCGCACGCCGCCCTTATCGAACATCAGCGCGTTGCGTTCTTTCGCCTCCTGTTTCGACCAGCAGCGCGATGCCATGAGGTTGAAACGCCCGCCCGCGATCAGGTCGCCCGGCAGGATCTCCTGCGGTATACGGTTGACGATCGCCTCCTTGACGAACCACGCCCGCCGTTCCGCGATGCTGAGAGTGAAAAAAATTTCCGGCGGCTCGATGGCGCGCGCGGACATACGGAACGACTCGCGGAACGTCTGGAAAAACGAATAGACTTCCGGAACGATTAAAAAACTCGTTTCGTCGAACACCTCGTCCCAGGGCGTGCCGGTCGTGAAAGCGGCGAACTCGTTGTTCCATGCGCGTTTGTCGCCTTTGAAATAGTACTCCCGGAGCCATTGGATTCGTTTGGAAAGGTTAAATGGTTCCTTTACGCCGCTTTGTTTCACAGCTTCCATATGGACATGCGCTCCTTTCGAAAATAACGGATGGGATTTTATGGGTTTGTTTTGGAAATGCGTTGCCGACAATCTCCAACCATTATATAACAGGATCGATCGGATGGGCAATTGCCTGCCGTAAATCCGTATGGTAAAATACTCGATATGAAGATCGCACAGGTCAATTCCGTTTGTTCCGGCAGCACGGGGAGGATATCCGCGGGCGTTGCTCGCGTACTCGCGGCAAATGGCGATAAAAGCCTTTTGCTGTACGGACGCGGCGGCGGCGCGGACGGGATCGACTGCGAGCGGGTCGAGAGCGCGGCGGGGTTCTATCTGCATACGCTCTACGCGCGTCTGTCCGACCGGCAGGGGTTCGCTTCGGCCGCCGCGACGCGGCGGCTGGTCGGGCGCATGGCGGAGTACGGCCCGGACGTGATCCAACTGCATAACCTGCACGGGTACTATCTGAACTACCGGATTTTATTCGATTATCTCAGGCGCGCGGGGACGCCCGTCGTCTGGACGCTGCACGACTGCCATGCGTTCACGGGGCACTGCGCGTTTTTCGATATGGCGGGCTGCGACAAATGGAAGTCCGGCTGCGGAAACTGTCCGCAGAAACGCGCCTATCCGAAAAGCGTCCTGCTCGACCGCTCGGCAAGGAATTACGCCGAGAAGCGCGCGCTGTTTGCCGGGCTGAAAAACCTGACGGTCGTCACGCCGTCGAACTGGCTGAAGGCGCTGGCTGAAGAGTCTTTTCTGGGCGATTACCCGATCAAAACGATCTACAACGGGATCGATCCGGCCGTGTTCCGGCCTGCGGACAGCGACCTGCGCCGCCGGTATGAAATCGGCGACGGCACGCTCGTGCTGGGCGTCGCGAACGTTTGGGAACCGCGCAAGGGGCTGACGGACGTTCTTGCGCTGGCAAAGGCGCTTGGAAACGACGCTAAGGTCGCGCTCATCGGCCTGTCCGACCGGCAGATGAAGCGTCTTCCGCAGGGCGTGATCGGGATCGGGCGCACGGCGGACGCAAACGAGCTTGCGGCCTGGTATACGGCGGCGGACGTGTTTGTGAACCCGACGCTGGAGGACAATTTTCCGACGACGCAGATCGAAGCGCTCGCCTGCGGAACGCCGGTCGTTTGCTACGACACCGGCGGCTGTGCGGAAGCGCTGGACGAAACGTGCGGCGTCGCCGTGCGAAAGGGCGACGTCGGCGGCCTTGCCGAAGGGATCGCCCGCGCGCGCAAAATGAAACGGCAGGACTGCCTGAGGCGCGCGGCGGCGTTCGATCAAACCGACCGGTTTGCCGAATATGCAGCACTGTACAAAACGCTGTGCGGGGAGGCGAAAGCATGAAGGCGGTTCGGGTGCTCTTTGTCAGCGGCGGTTCGCTCGACCACGGCGGCATCTCGAGCTGGATGCTCAACTTCGCATCGCGGTTCGAGCGGGAACGCGTTGCCGTCGATTTTCTGGTGCACGGGCAAAATCCCGGCGCAAGGGAAGACGAGGCGGTTTCGCTCGGCGCGAAGGTGTATCACGTTCCGTACCGACGGGACGACCCGGCGGGAAACAGGCGCGGAATGGAGAAAGCGATCGCATCCGGTTACGACATCGTGCACGCGCATATGGACGGCATGAACGCATACCCGCTCGGTCTTGCAAAGCGCTGCGGCGTCGGCGTGCGGATTTCGCACAGCCACAATACCGACTTTCTGACGACGAACCCGCTCCGGCGCGCTGCCCATACGCTCGCCCGGTCGCGGATTCCACGATGCGCGACGCACCTGCTCGCCTGTTCGGAGGCGGCGGGCGCGTTCCTCTATGGAGAAAACCGCGTGAAAAGCGGCGTCGTGAAGATCGTCCGCAACGCGATCGATATCGAACGCTACAAATTCGATCCCGCCGCGCGCGGGCGCGTTCGTTCCGAGCTTGGGCTGGCGGACGCGCGCGTGATCGGGCACGTCGGCCGCTTCGACCTGCGGCAGAAAAACCAGCTTTTTTTGCTGGACGCGTTTTCCGGGGCCAGAAAGCTCCGGCCGGACCTGAAGCTGGTGCTGGTCGGGGACGGAGAGGACCGCCCCGCGATCGAAGCGCGCGTCCGGGCGCTCGATCTGGACGGCGACGTGGTTTTGACCGGTTTTCGGGACGATATCCCGGCGCTGCTGTCCGCGTTCGACGCGTTTGCGCTGCCTTCGCGCTTTGAAGGCCTTGGCATCGTGCTTGTGGAAGCGCAGGCAAACGGATTGCCCTGTATTGCGTCCGGAGCCGTTCCGCGCGAGGCAAACGTAACGAACTGCCGATATCTTCCGCTGACTTCCGAGAAAGCCTGGGCCGACGCGTTTGCAGAAAAAGCGGAAGCGCCGGAATCGCGCATGGTGAGCGAGACGGATTTTCAGAGGACGGGATACGATATCAGACAAGCGGCGGATACGCTTCAGAGGTTTTATTTGGAGGTCGCAAAATGAAAAAGAAAGTCCTCTTTATCAGCAACGTTCCCGCGCCGTACCGGATCGACTTTTTCAACGAGCTGGGAAAAGAGGTCGACCTTACGGTATTGTTTGAAGCGAAGACCACGCCGTTTACGGTGTTTAATTACAATCTGGACGATATCAGGAATTTTAAGGCGGTCTTCCTGAAGGACGGCGATATCGAGGAACGCAAGATCGACTGGAGCATCCTGCGGTATCTCAAGCGCAACGCTTACGATAAAGTCGTCGTAACGAACTATGCGTATTACACGGAAGCGCTTGCGATCCTGGCGCTCAAGCTGTGGGGCATTCCATACGAGATGGAGCTCGACGGCGGCGTACTGCGAAAGGAGCGGAGAGTTGTCCGCACGATGAAAAAATTCCTGATTCGCGGGGCGACGCGCTACTGGAGCACGGGCGATCAGACCGACCGGTTCTTCAACAGCTACGGCGTTGCGCAGGATAAGATCGTCCGGTATCCGTTCTCCTCGATTTCGGAAAAGGACCTCGTCGAACGGCCGCTGAACCGGGAAGAAAAGCAGGCCGCGAAGGACCGCCTCGGCATTCCGTATGAAAAAGTCGTTCTAAGCGTCGGACAGCCGCTCCACAGGAAGGGATTCGACCTGTTGATCCGCGCTGCCGCGCTGTTGCAGGACAACGTCGGGGTCTATATCGTCGGCGGAAAACCGCGCAGGGACTGCACGGAGCTGGTGCGGAACCTCGGCATCAAACGGCTGCATTTCGTGGAGTTTTGCTGCAAGGAGGTCGTGGACGACTATTTCCGCGCCGCGGACGTGTTCGCGCTGGCAACGCGCGAGGACGTATGGGGGCTCGTCGTCAACGAGGCGATGGCAAAGGGGCTTCCCGTGATCACGACGGACGGCTGCGTGGCGGGCTGCGAGATCATCCGAAACGGCGAAAACGGCTACCTGATCCCGTGCGAAGCGTTCGCGCCGCTTGCCGACCGCACCCGGCTGCTCATCGACGACGACGCGCTGCGCGAAAAAATTGCGCAGGCGGGACTGGACGCGGTACGCGGCTACACGGTGGAGGCCATGGCGCGCGCGCACGTGGACCTGTTTTTACAGGACTGACCGGAGCCGTGGAGAGAATTCGGTTGCCCTCGACACGTACAATCATGAAAGGCTGCGGAGGCCGTTATGAAAGCGGGGCTTTTTATACGGTTTCTTCGCGCAGCAGGCGTATCTCCGCGCCGTGGCCTTCCGGCTCGTTCGGCGTTTCAAGGATCATCGGCAGGCCGGCAAACGCCTCGTGGTGCGTAATGCGCCGCATGGCTTCCAGCCCGATAAACCCTTCGCCGATACGCGCGTGCCGGTCCTTGCGGCTGCCGAGGTCGAACAGGCTGTCGTTGAGGTGCAGCGCCCGGAGCCATTGCAGCCCGATCACGCGGTCGAACTCCGCGACCACACCGTCGAGGTCGTTGCGAACGTCGTATCCCGCGGCAAACACGTGGCAGGTGTCCAGGCAGACGCCGAGTTTTTCCTTGCGGTCGATGCGATCGATCAGCGCGGCAATCTGTTCGAACGTGCCGCCGATTTCCGAGCCGTGGCCGGACATGGTTTCGAGCAGCAGCGTCGCGGACTGTTCTTTCGTCATCACGTCGTTGAGCAGTTCCGCCGTCTGTAAAACGCCGGTTTCGATTCCCTGCCCGACGTGGCTGCCAGGATGGATGTTATAGACCTGACCGGGAAAGTTTTCCATGCGCGCAAGGTCCTCGGCGAGGCAGCGATATGCAAAATCGCGGACGCGTGCATCCGACGAGCTGGGGTTGAGCGTATACGGCGCGTGCGCAACCAGCGTGCCGAAACCGTTTTCGCGGCAGAGACGGTTCAGCGCGGCCGCGTCGCCGGGGTCGATCGGTTTCGCGTTCCCGCCGCGGGGATTGCGCGTGAAAAACTGGAACGTGTTCGCGCCGATCGAGAGCGCGACGTTGCCGATGGCCGCGTACCCTTTCGCGTTGGAAAGATGACAGCCGATGTAAAGCGTTCGGGCGTTCATTAAGGGTTCCTTTCGTTATGCCGGCGCCCGCGAAACGCGCGTTGCGCGGCGGAATGTAATTTGCTAGAATGGGCGTATGAAACATACGGTATTGGTTACGGGATCGTCGCGCGGCATCGGCGCGGGTATCGCGCGGGCGTTTGCGTTGGAAGGCCACCGCGTCGCGATTCATTATCGCACGCATGAAACGGAAGCGAGAAGGCTGCTGGACGAACTGAAATCCGGCGGTTGCTCCGTCGTGCTCACGCACGGCGATATTTCGGACGAAACGCAGGCGCAGGGGATCGTACGCGCCGCGCAGGACGCGTTCGGCTTTGTGGACGTGCTCGTCAACAACGCGGGCGTCGCGCTGCCGCAGCAGCTCGTCACCGACACGCGCCTCGCCGACTGGTCGCGTGTGTTCGACACGAACGTGACCGGAATGTTCCTCGTGACGAACGCGGCCCTGCCGCCGATGATTTCGAACAAACGCGGCGCGATCGTTAACATCTCGTCCATGTGGGGCGTGTCGGGCGGTTCCTGCGAGGTGCCGTATTCTGCGTCCAAAGCGGCGGTGATCGGCTTTACAAAGTCGCTCGCCAAGGAGGTTGCGCCGAGTGGCGTCCGCGTAAACTGCGTTGCGCCGGGGTTCGTCTTAACCGATATGAACGCCGCGCTGGACGACGGGACCGTCGAATCGATCCGCGAGGAAACGCCGCTGATGCAGCTCGGCACGCCGGACGATATCGCGAACGCGGTGCTGTTCCTCGCTTCCGAAAAAGCGTCGTTTATCACCGGGCAAACGCTAAGCGTGGACGGCGGACGATGCATTTAGCCTTCCACCGGCGGAAAATGCGCCGCGTCGAACGATCCGTTCTATTTTAGCACAGATCGGGCCGCCCCGAAAACGGCTGACCGGCGGTGCGGCGGCAAGCGCCGGAATCGTGAAAAGGACTTGACAATCGAATGTCGTGCGGCTAGAATAAGAAAGCACGCTAAAAGTGCATGCGCTTGTAGCTCAGTGGAT
>CAYUUB010000040.1:0-11283 GCA_964447725.1 uncultured Oscillospiraceae bacterium | reverse complement strand
AGCTGCTTAACTTGCTTATTTGTCTAATTTGTCTAACTTTTTGGGGTCAGTTCACAATTGCGACGGCGTTTTTTTCGTCCTGATTTGTATTAGTTACCGCATTCGTCTTTATGCTGGTGCTCGTTGCAGATCGAGCCGGTCGATCTCAGCTCGCCGGCGAGGTAACGCTTCACGGCGTCCTCCGCGCTGCCGGTCGCTCCGGTGATGACTTCGATCCCCTTTTCGTTGAAGATATCGACCGCGCCGCCGCCCATGCCGCCGGATATGATGACGTTCACGCCCTTGTCGTGCAGAAACACCGGCAGAAATCCGGGCCGGTGTCCGGGGTTCGGGACCGACTCGCTCCTGATGATTTTCCCATCTTCCGTATCGAAGATCACAAAGTTCTCACAATGGCCGAAATGGCCGGTTACCATAGCCTGTTCGCTTGCTACCGCTATTTTTTTCATATTTTTCCGCCTTTCTTTTTGGTTTGAATTATATTAAACGTGGGCTTTACAGGCTGACGACGCTTCCGGCCATCAGCGGCTGCAATCGATCGCCCATGATTTCTTTCAATAACCGATACGGGCCCGGTCCCGTGCAATGCCCGGTGTAGAACAATGCGCCGGTCCTTTTCAGCGCCTCGCCAACTTCAAGAATGTGTTCCGTCGATTCGCTCTTCTTCGAAGTCGGGTTGTGCAGGTGGAACCCGCCGATCACGACGTTCATCGGCATTCCGGTCAGCTCCCGCGCGCGGCGGACGATGTTGACGATTCCGCAATGCGCGCAGCCCGCGAGCAATACGTGCTTTCCGTTTTCCGTGAGGATCAGGTTTTGTTCGTGAATAAAATCGTCCTCGAACGTCCGGCCGTTTCGTTCGGTCAGCAACACCCGGTTTGATTCCGAGTACAATTCCCGCTCGGTCACGTTGGAAAAGAGTTCCATGCCGCTCGCAATGCGTTCGTAATCCCCGGTACAAACCAGCCTGCCGCTCTGCAGGAGGGACAGGTCAAGCCCGATATCGTCCTTTCTGCCGTTCGCCCTGAGCGCCAGATGCCTGTCAAACGCCTGTTTGCGGACGTATACCGTTGCTTTTTGATTGATCTGCAAAAACGTGCTCAAACCGCCGCCATGGTCATAATGCCCGTGCGAAATGACCGCGAATTCGACGCCGGAAAGATCGACGTCGAGCGCCTTCGCGTTTTTGAGGAACAGGTCGGTTTTGCCCATATCGAACAGCAGTTTCCTTCCGTTCGATTCGACGTACAGGCTCAGCCCGTGTTCGGAAGATACTTTTCCGGAAAGCGAGGTGTCTTCGACAAGCGTTTTGATCAGCATAGGTTCAGCTGGCTCCCTTCTCGGCGTCATTTTTGTGCATAATGGATTCGGTCAGCGCATTCAGCTTCTGCCAGAGCAGCCGGATTGCGTCTCCCGCAGCGCTCCCTTCATATTGCGTGACCGGTTTGAGCTCGTTGATCGAGCGCGGCACCGTCTCGTCGAACGGTATCTCGCCGATGACCGGAACGCCGTGTTCCTTGCTGTAGCTTCGAATCTGTTCCGCCACGTCGGCATTCAAATCGAATTTATTGACGCACACCGCGGCCGGAATGCCGAAATGCTCGCTCAACTCGATCACACGTTTAAAATCCGCCAGTCCGGAAAGGGTCGGTTCGGTCACAATCAGGATGAGGTCCGCGGCTGTGATCGACGAGATCACCGCGCAACCGACGCCGGGCGAACCGTCCGCAATGATCCATTGCCCTGATTCGGCAACCTCTCTTGCGTTCTTCCTTAATAGCGTAATGAGCTTCCCGGAACCTTCGCTGCCGACCGCCATATCCGCACGGGACAGCATTCCCGCGTCGGTTTTCGTCATAATGACGTCCGCGTCGTGCTGCGGGACCATGGAAATCGCTTTTTGCGGACATGCGAGCGCGCAGGCGCCGCACCCCTCGCAGGCGAGCGGGTCGATCGTATGCCCCGCGATTGCGTCGAACCGGCAGACGGACTCGCATACGCCGCAGTCCGTGCAGAGCGCTTCGTTGACGATCGCCTGTTTCAGGCCCGAAAACGGTTCCCGACGGATATCGTCTCCTTTATAATACAGGTAAAGGTTCGGCGCGTCCACATCGCAGTCGGCTTTGACGGCATTTCGATTCAGATCCGCGAGCGCGACGGCGACTGTCGTCTTGCCGGTACCGCCCTTTCCGCTGATGATCGTCAGTTCCATGCGAACGCCTCCTTCATGTTCCGCGCGATCTGCTCGAATGCACTTTTCATTTCCGGCAGCTCGCCGATCAGTTCGCCCCTGGAATAGGCCTGTGCGGCGGTTCGCGAGAACGGGATGCGCCCGAACAGTGGGATCGAATGCGCCAGACAATAGTGTTCGATCAGCCGGTCCGTCCCGCCGCTTTTATTGATCACGACGCCGAACGGAATGTTCCGTTTTTGCAAAAGCTCCACGGCAAGGCTCATATCGTGCAGGCCGAACACGGTCGGTTCCGTAATAACGACCGCCGCGTCTGCGTGCTTCAGCGTCGTCGTAACGTTGCACGACGTGCCGGGCGCGCAATCCAGAATGCGATGCTTCGCGGGCGCCAGGCTGCCGAGCAGCCGTCGGATGACGGGTACGGCCATGTTCTCGCCGATGTTCAGCACGCCGCGCGCGCAGCGGACGCCCTTCGCTTCGCCGTGCTCGACGACGCCGACCATGCGCTGCCGGTAGCCGATCGCTTCCGGCGCACAGACCAGCTCGCATGCGTGGCAGCCGTGGCAGAGCTCCGGAAACAGCAGAATGCTTTTTTTCGTATTTGCGAGCGCATGAAATTCGCATGCGCTCGCGCAGTTTCCGCAGAGCGTGCATTTCGTCTTATCGAACACCGGGTAATCGACCGGAACGTTCTCTTTTGTAACATGTTCCGGCCCGAGAAACAGAAAGCCGTTCGGTTCTTCCACGTCGCAGTCGATATAGTCCGTTTTCAGCAGAACGGCAAGGTTTACGGAAACCGTCGTTTTCCCGGTGCCGCCCTTGCCGCTGAGGATGCAGACGTTCACCGGTTCGCTCCTCTGCCGCCCATACCGGCATGCGCCCGGCCCGCCTGGCTGATTTCGTCGAGTTTACCGTCCTTGAGCAGCTTTGCCGCGTCCATAAGCGGCATTTCGTTCACACGGTACGCTTTGATACCCGCCTCGTTGAGCACGCGGAATGCATTCGGCCCGAGATTGCCGGTGCAGACCGCTTCTACGCCCGCGTCCAGCAACTGCTGTGCGGCCGCGATGCCCGCGCCGCCCGCGGCAGTCTTCGCCGCGTTGTCCAGGAACTGAATCGCGCTGGTTTCCGTATCGATAATCGCAAACGCCTCGCAGCGTCCAAAGCGCGGGTCCACCAGCGCCTTCTCATTGCCTGTCGTACTGGAAATTCCAATTTTCATTTTGTTTTTCTCCTTATTTATTCGTCGTCCTGCCCGCGCCGCTGCCCGTGGCGATGCCTGCAGCATCCGCCGAAGCCGCAGCCTTCGTCCATGTCGTCGCAGAGCACATAGTCTCCGCCGCGAATCAGAAGCCGCCGGCCGTTGACCAGCACGTCCGCGAGCTTTTTTCGCGCATCGTTGTAGATGCCCTGCACCGTTGTCCGCGCGACGTTCATCTGCGCGGCGCATTCTTCCTGCGTGAAACCCTGCAGATCGATCAGGCGGATGGTTTCATATTCGTCCACCGTCATGATCACAGGCTCCTGACCGTCGGCCGGGCCGCCGAGCGGTCCGAACGTCGCGTTGCCCGGCAGGCAGCAGACTTTCCTCCATTTCCTTGGTCTTGGCATATGTTTCACCCCTTTTTATACAGCGGAAGCGGCAGGAGCGTCCTCCTGCGGCTTCCGTTACATGACTTATTCGTTTTCGCTTTCCAAGCTCTTGTTGACCGCGGCCAGCTGCTGTTCGAGCATCTGCTTCTGGTCAGCGAGGATAGCGCGGCGCGTTTCTGCGCTTGGCTGCGCGGAAAAATAACGGTATCCGTAGCCGCGGCCGCCGCCGCAACCCCTTCCGCGGCGCAAGCCCAGCCCGAGCGGAGCTGCGCCTGCCATAGGGTTTGTACCAACGCATCCGCCCATTCCTCTGCCGGTTCCCGCTCCAAGGCCCATAGGGCCGGTTCCATCTCTAAAAGGCATCGTGTTTTCACCTCCTTTGAGTTATTGACATATGTCGTTTACGGTTTCATTATACATAGTTTTTGTCATATGTCAATAACCATTTTAATTTTTCATGCAATTTTTTTATCAAAACCGCTGTTGTAAAAAATAATAATGAATTTAAAAAAGGGTATTGACTTATAATAATAGTTCTTGTTATTATTAAAATAAATCATTAAAAGGAGGCTTCTTTTATGGAAGAACAATTGTACGGACGCATGCCGCTGATCGGCGACGACGCGCCTTCTTTTGTAGCGACGACCACACAGGGCGAAATCCATTTCCCGGAGGATTACAAAGGTAAGTGGGTCATTCTTTTCTCCCATCCGGCCGACTTTACTCCCGTCTGCACGACCGAGTTTATGACGTTTGCCACCTTGGCGGACGAATTCAAGGCGCTGAATACCGAGTTGATCGGCCTTTCCGTCGACTCGTTGTATTCCCATATCGCCTGGCTGAGAAAAATTCAGGAGCTCGAATGGAACGGCATGAAGAACGTGGAGGTCAAGTTCCCGCTGATCGAGGATATTCGCATGGAGGTCGCCAACAAATACGGCATGATCCAGCCCGGCGCTTCCAATACGCAGGCCGTTCGCGCGGTGTTTGTGATCGACCCGAAGGCGAAAGTTCGCACGGTTCTGTATTATCCGCCGTCGACCGGCCGTAATTTCGACGAGATCAAGCGGATCGTCATCGCCCTGCAAAAGGCCGACGCCGACAACATCGCGACGCCTGCGAACTGGCGCCCCGGCGACGACGTGATCGTTCCTCCCGCCGGTTCCTGCGGGACTGCGAAGGAGCGCATGGAGACGCAGAACGACGATCAGTATTGTCTCGACTGGTTCCTGTGTTTCCGCAAGGAAAAGAAATAGTCCTGCTAAATCGTAACAGATACAATCGCTTCCGCCCGAAAACGGGCGGAAGCGATTGCCGTATCAAAAGACGATTCGGCTCAGTCGACCCCTTCGACGGTAATGACGATATCGGAAGACGGATCTTTTCCGGCGGGCAGTGCGCGCCGATGCGAAAGCACAAGGTGCATAACGAGGGAAACGATACCGCTGACAAGCAGGATCACATAAAAGCTTACAAGCCGTGAAAGCAGCATTGCGGGGACGATCAGCGCGCTTTGGAATACGACGCGGAAGATCGAAAGGAACGCGCTCTCCGTCGCGCCCGCGGCACCGGGAAGGGGAAGGAAACACACCGCGATGTAAAGCACCGACTGGAGCGCGAGAAAATCGAGCACGCCGTAATCGTGCAGCCCGAACGAGCGGTAGATGAAATACGGGATGATGAACTGCAGGCACATCTGCAGAATATAGACGAACAACTCTCC
This sequence comes from uncultured Oscillospiraceae bacterium, assembly GCA_964447725.1. Taxonomy (GTDB): domain Bacteria; phylum Bacillota; class Clostridia; order Christensenellales; family CAG-138; genus UBA7703. The sequence goes on along the minus strand of CAYUUB010000040.1, from coordinate 5,776 downwards.
GGCAAACAGCAGGGGATGGCTGCGGAACACGCGCGCACCGTGGCGATAGCGGCGGACGTAGGTTTCCACGCGGGCGTGCGCTGCCTCGGGTTTTTTTATAATGCGCAGTTTGGACAGCACGCGGATGACCCAGTCGGCCGCCTTTCCAACGAACGTCTTTGAAAAGACCGCAAATCCGAGGAACAGGATCAGAATCAGGCTGACGACGACGCCGAACAACAAAAACCACCGGAACGCACCGACGTTGCTGAGAACCAGGCGCGCCCGGAATGGGAACAGTGCGGCGGGGACCAGCAGAACGACGAGCTGATACGTGATGTTGACCAGCAGAAGCGAAAGAGAGGCGTAGGAGATATCGATGCCGTAAGCGCACATATAATACAGCTGCATCGGCTGCCCGCCTGTGGAAGACGGGGTGATGGAGCTGTAATACTGGCCGATAAAACCAAAGCCGATGCTTCGGAACAGCGACACGGGTTCCTTATGAAGCGCTTTCAGCGAAATATGCAGCGCGACGCCCAGCATCACGACGGACATCAGCGATGCGGCAAGCGCGAGGCCCAGCCAAACGGGATTGACGGAGCGGACGTCTTCCCAAACGTCGGCGATGGAGGTATCGCTGAAGATAACGATCATTGTGACCGCTATCAGCGCGATCATCAACAGCGTGCTGAATAGCCGCCAGTGCTTTTTTTTATGACTTTGCGAATCGGTCGCGTTCGCGTCCTTTACAACGGTTACGTCCGGCTCCGATTCGTCGTGCCTGCGTTGGTTTCTCATGTGTCGTATCATACTAAATTTTGGAAGTAAAAGCCAGATGTCAACCGGTCAGCAATCGTGAAAATAATATGAACGCAAAAAATAAGGCGGCGTTTATTCAACACCGCCGCTGGAAAATGTATGTTATTTATCGAGTATTGCAGTCTGTGACATTTTTGTTAGGCTTGCAAACGTCGTTTCGTAGGCGTTGTCCAGCATGGCGCGCGCAACGTCGTCCGGAACGCCGCTGTCAAGGAAAAGAGAACTCCAGTGCGTCTTGTTGGAATAGTATCCCGGGATGACGTCGCCGGGATACTGCGCGCGGAGGAGGCCGGAAAAAGCGGGCTCAAGCTTGACCGTCATGAGCGGTCTGCCGTCCTTGTATTCGCCGAGCATGAGAAAGATTTTTCCACCGACGCGGCAGAGATTCGCGTTCCATGCGGATTTAAATTCCTGCTCGACGCCGGGTTTCTTTGTGCAGTAGCCGATGATCCAGTCTCGCATATGCCCTCATTTCTGAAGTGCGCTCCCATAAATTCAAGTGCTTTCGTCAGACTTCGTCGGTGGTAAAGAAGGCCTGGCGCCCGGCAAGGTCGGCAAACTGCACGACCGGCCGGTCGATCCCATCCAGAGAGAAACGGAGCGGCAGCGTCGGATGGCAGTCCGTTACGGCGGGCAAAAAGCGCGTTCCTTCCGCCGTGCCGAGCGCCGCGTACATCAGCGGATGCTTTGCGTCAAACGTCGCTTTGTCGACGATCAGCATTTTCCGGCCGTTTTGCATGGCGATATGCGCGCTAAACTGCGCGGGCGAGCGGTCTTCCGGATAGGACAGCAGCATTTCGTGTTCGCCGTCGAGCAGCGAGAGGACGCTTGCGTTATGGAGCTGCCGCGCGCGGAGCGTGTAGAGCGCGATCGGGGACGCGTCCGAGGCGAGGAACCGCCTGCCGAGCTTGCTGGCGGAGGCTGCGGTCGTACCGCTGCCGGAAAACAGGTCACAGACGAGGTCGCCGGGCTTCGAGGAAGCCAGGACGACGCGGTTGAGCAGCGCCTCCGGCTTCTGCGTTGCGTAGCCGACGCGCTCCTTGTCCTTTTGCTGGAGATGCTCGATATCGTCCCAAACGTCGCTCGGGTATACCGGCGTATCTTCATAATAAGTGTAGACCTTGCCCGCGGAACGGATGGAAAAACAGATACGGCCTTCCTGATCGATATAGCGCTTCATATGGTTCCGCTTTTCAGGGCCGCGCGGACGGCCGACGGCGCCGATGTCGAAATAAACCTTCGGGCTTTTGCGGTAAAAGAGGATGGTATCGTGCTTGCGCGGGTAATAGCGCGTGCTGCGCCCGCCGGACTTGTAGCACCAGATGATTTCGTTCATGAAGTTCGACCGGCCGAAGACGTCGTCCATCATCAGCCGGAGCTTCGCGCTCATGCGAAAATCGATATGCAAATAAAGGGAACCGGTTTCGTTGAGCGCTCCATGCGCGCCGCGCAAAACGGATTCCATCCATTCGAGATATTCGGATTCGGACATTTTATCGGAAAATACGGGCAGCGTGACGCGCTTTTTCCCGGTTTTCAGCTTGATATGAAACGTGTCGCCCGTGCCGAACGGCGGATCGAGGTAAATCAACTGCACGTCTCCCGCGTGCGCGGCGAGAAGCGAGTCGAACGAGTCTTCGGCGCGGGACAGGACAAACCGGCCCGGCCCGCCGTTTTGATGCAGCTCTTCCGTACAAAAAATGCGCATAACGATCCCTTCCGTTTATGATCTAAAGCGAACGGCGGGACGAAAGTACGCAAACGCTACTGCTTCAGCGTATATCCCGCCGCGACCGCGACGTGTGATTCCATATATTCTTTTGCTGCGGGCGCATTATGCGTTTCGATTGCGTGATAGATGTTGATGTGCTCGGAGAGAGAACAGGGCGCGCGGTCCGGCAGGGTGAGTGAACTCTGTCGCGCTTTTCGGATGTTGTGGTGCAGCGAGGCGAGAATATGGCGGATCGTCCTGCTGCCGCTCGCCTCATAGATGAGTTCGTGGAATCGCGTATCCAGGCGCACAAGGTGCTCGATATCGTTCTTTTGCGTGTAAAACTCCATGAGCTCCACGACTTCCTTCAGCTCGGCGAGCTGTTCCGGGGTAACGCGTTCCGCCGCCCAGTATGCCGCCTGTCCTTCCAGAAGATGGCGTATGGTCGAAACGTCCCGCAAATCTTCGTTGGAAAAGCCTTTGACGACGACGCCCCGGTTCGGATGCGATACGACGAGGTCTTCAAGCTCGAGCTGCTTGAGCGCTTCACGAACCGGCGTACGGCTGACCCCAAGTTCTTCGGCAATTTTCATTTCTACGAGGCAGTCGCCCGTCTGATAGCGACCCTCGGCGATTCCATCGCGAAGGCTGCGATATACTTTTTCGGAAAGCGACGCGTAGTCCTTCGAATCATAGATACCGGTCATGATACCTCACTTCCTCACACATAGTTTAACGCGTATGCGCATAGAATTCAAGCGCCGGTATACAAATATACACGCAGAATTTTTGTATACAATTTTACGTACGGCCGCAAGTTGCTTGAGCAAACGGCAAAACAGGCCGTTTTATCGCGGCATTGACGCAAAGATGCCCCATTCATTTCACGTCCGGGTAACATGCCTGCGGCATTATGTATTTACAGAAACGCCGCCGACTGATATAATTTTTTCAAATAAGAATGGAGGTGTGCATATGTCCGAAGAGAAAAAGACCGGCACCGAAATGTCCACGGAGACGGCTGACGGTGGTCGTATTATATTTGCGGACGACGTCGTAGCGACCATTGCAGCGCTTGCCGTTGCAGATGTGGAAGGCGTTTCGGCCATGAGTGGCGGAATGGTGGAAGGCATCACCGAAATGCTCGGCAAAAAGAACATCACAAAAGGCGTTAAGGTTGAAGTCGGATCGGAAGAAGCGGCCGTTGACATTTCCGTCAGCATCAAATATGGTTATAAGATCAAAGATGTCTGCGAAAAGATCCAGCTGAACGTTAAAAACGCGATCGAGGCCATGACCGGGCTGAAAGTCGTGGAAATCAACGTGTTCGTACAGAGTATTACGTTCGAACAGGCGCAGCCGGAGCCGACCCGCGCGGAGAAGCGCAAGGCGGCCAAGGACAAGGAAAAGGAAGAAAAGGCGGAAAAGGAACAACCGGAAGAAGCCGAAAAAGAAGAGGCGCCGGAACCGGAACCGCCGCGCGTAAAATAGGACGGTAAAAACCTGCATACGAAACGCGGGCGGATTGCTCTCCGCCCGTTTTCCAAGAAGCGGGCGTTTATATTTTTATACAATTCATTCGGCGAACGGATTTGCGTTTCCGGAAACGCCGTAAAGAGAAGGGGTCATTCTATTATGAAACTGAAAGTGTTCGACCGGATTTTGTTGGGCATTCTTCTCATCGTAGCGATCATTGCGTCGTTCGTGCTCTTCGGCATGGCGGCCAACCTCATCACGGAGAACATGGTGACGAGCTTTGTCGCGCTGTTCTATATGTTCAAGGAAAACGCGATGATCCTTGCCGGCTGCGGCCTTGTTCTGCTGCTGATTTCGATCAAACTGCTGTTTGCGGGAAAAGGCAAGAAGGCCGAGGTTCGCCCCGCGTCCGCGCTCATGAAACAAAACGAGTTCGGCGGGACGTTCATCGCTCTCGAAGCGCTCGATACCATGGTGCAGAAGCACTGCCGCGCGCAGCAGCGCGTCCGCGACTGTCACACGACGCTGCAGTCCTCGGACGAGGGCGTCACGATCGGCATCCGTCTGACCGTTTTGCCGGATACGGACGTTGTCACGCTAACAAGCGAGCTGCAGAAGTCGCTGAAGGAATACGTTGAAAGCCTGACGGGAATCAGCGTAAAGGAAATCGGCATTCTGATTGAAAACGCCACGGCGCCCGCTGCTGCGTCCGTCGCAAGGGTGGACTGAGGAGGCAAATGATGGACAACGGATTTTGGGCGTTTGTCAAGGAACACAAGTTTACGGTCATCTCCGTATTGATCGGCGTGGTCCTTGTGGTACTGTTTTTCACGATTGGATTCTGGCGCACGATTCTACTGGCGCTGATCCTGGGGATCTGCTTCTTTTTGGGTTATCTGCTGGACAAGGGCGGAGCGGAAGGCGTTGTCGACTTCTTTAAAAAACTGTTTTCCAAGGATGCGAAAAAATGAGCAGAACTTCTGCGCGCGAAGTCGCAATGATGATGCAGTTTTCCAACATGCTCGGCGGTGAGGATACGCCGGCCGATGTCTGCGAAAAAGCGGGCGACGCCGGCGTGAAAGCGCTGGACGCGGAAGACGTGGCATATGTCGAACAGATCATTGCGGGCGTAAACGCGCATCAGAGCGAAATTGACGAACTGGTTTCCAAGTACGCAAAGGACTGGTCGATCGAGCGCATTGCGCGCGTCGATTTGAGTATTTTGCGCGTCGCGATCTTCGAGATGCTCTACCGCAACGCAGACGTGCCGACCGGCGCGGCGATCAACGAAGCCGTTGAGCTTGCAAAGCGCTACGGCGGCGAACGGTCCTACGCGTTCATCAACGGCATCCTCGGCAGCGTCGCAAAAGAGATTTCGACGACATGAACCGGTATTTTATCGGCGTTGACACCAGCTGCTATACAACGTCGGTTTCCTGCATATCCGCGGAAGGCATCGTTTTCGAGAAGAGAACGATGCTTTCTGTACCGTTAGGCGCGCGGGGGCTGAGGCAGTCCGACGCGGTGTTCCAGCATGTGAAGAACCTGCCGGAACTGACGCGCGCGCTGTTTGAGGGCGTTGACCGCGAACGGATCGCGGCAATCGCCGTCAGCACGAAGCCGACGGCGGACGAAGAGTCCTACATGCCCGTATTTTTGGCGGGGAAACTGAACGCGACCGCGATTTCGGCCGCGCTGGACGTGCCGCTGTACGAAACGACGCATCAGGCGGGCCATGTGCGCGCGGCGATGTTCGGCAACGAAGCGGCGCTGAACGACGGTCCGTTT
>CAYUUB010000039.1:0-11397 GCA_964447725.1 uncultured Oscillospiraceae bacterium | reverse complement strand
CCCGTTTTCATCGATATAGCCCTTCAGGCAGTCATACTGCGTTTCGCCCATGGAAACGATGAAACGGAAAGTTTTGATGGATTCCTTCCGCTCTTGCTCAAGGTCCACGCGCAGCAACTCCAGCTCGGTGACGCACTGCAAATCCAGATGCCTGGCCATGCCCTTGTACGGCGCAAACACTTTGAACGGCGCTTCGGGATGCTCGCGCGCTTCGATTTCAAAACGTCCCTGATCGAAATTGTCCTCCAGATGATAACCGGCGCAGATATAATAGTCTCCGCCGTCGAGCTGCTCGCAGCCGAACACGACCGGCATTCTGGAGATATCGGTCTCTACACACCAGCGCCCGGAATCCGCAAAGAGCGTGTCCTCATAGGGATATTTCAAAAACAGGCTTTTTTTCGTATAAAACGGGATACGGACATAGACGCCGTGAAAGACCGGATGGATCGGATCGATGTGGTACAAAAAGGTAACGGCGGGCGATCGATCGGTCATCGTCGCGACAATTTTGAGGCCCAATTTGCCGGCCGTGCCGGAAAACTCCAGAACGCCCTTGCGAGCCGAGTTTTCGAGTATGGCGAAATCCGTTACCGTAAATTCCGTGGCAACGGACTCTTCGGCAAGGAAATAAGGAAGCTCCGGCCCAAGCTGGGCGGAATGGAATCGAAAAGTGCCAAGTCCCCATCTTCCGTCTTTTTTACAGGGGATCCATTCGCTGCCGAGGCTGTTTTTCATTGTCGGCATTCCATTGGAAATTTGAATGATCGGTTGTGGTTTCATCTTTAAGAAATCCTCCGTAATGTTTTTTACACAACTGCAAGTTTTCATGTTTCGTGATTCGTATATAAGAATTATGTGGAACTGATCATTACGTAAAATAATGATAGCATGCAAAAAAAGAGAAGTCAAATAAAAACGTTTTGTGTTTAAACAGACGAAAAAACGTGTTAAAAAACACAAAATATGCTACAAAACAAGCTAAAAACGTTAAATTACTAATAAAATGCGAATATAGAAGTCGTATTCAAGAACTATATTGACATGATAAAAAGTTTTTGTTAAAATAAATTTAATCCAAAGAGTTCGTATATAAGGACAGCAAATCTCGATCAGCCACAGAAAAAGACATTCGGGCATCCGCCCGGGAAACAGGAAGAAAACAAGTCGCAATCAGTCGTGCGTACCCATCCACCGGTCTTTAGCCTGGAAAGGCATGTTACAATAGCAAATTATTTAGGAGGAATGAAAATGAACAAGACAACGTTGAAACGAATGATCGGGTTACTCCTCGCATTGGCCATGGTCGCCGCAGTATTCACCGGCTGCACGACAACGAATACGAGCGAGACGACCGACCAAACCGCCGATACCGCTACGGAGACGACCGCAGACGAAACCGCCACGGCGGAATCCGGCGAAAAACAGACGCTACGTATTATGATCTGGGGCGATACGACGGTCTATGATCAGATTACCGATGCGCTCAAGGACGATTATCCGGAATTCTTCAGCAAATACGATGTCGAAATGGTCAACGGCGGCAGCGGCGACAATGAAGTTGCCGAGCAGTTCCGCCTTGCATTGGCTGCAAATGAATCCATTGCGGATATCATCATGCTGAACTACACGCAAATTCCGGAATTTGCATCGGCTGGCGTTCTTGAGGACCTCAGCGATGTTTATGTAGGTTATGAAGACAACCTTACGGATGCGGCGAAGATGCTTTCGCAGTATGATGGCCAGACCATCGCGATCGCCAATCAGGTCAACTCCAAACTTTTCTATTATCGTACTGATATCCTCGAGGAGTGTGGTGTCGATCCTACGACGTGGACGACCGTTGACGAAATGCTGGCCGACGCTCAGAAGATTTATGATCAGACCGGCTGCTACATCCTGAATGCGTCTCAGGAGCAGGGTTTTGCAGGCTGCCAGTATGACATGTATATGATGTTCACCGTGTACGACGCCGCATACTGCGACGAGAACGGCAACTACAACTGCGCCAGCCAGGAAGGCCTCCGCGAGGCGTTTTTAACCCTGAAGAAGATTTTCGACTCCGGCGTATGCTATGGATCGGGCGACTGGACGTCCGACTGGGAATCCGCGCTGGCGACCGGCAAACTGGTCGGCGAACTGAACGCCAGCTGGTTCAAGCTCTTTATCCCGGGATTTGCACCGGATCAGGCCGGCCTGTGGGCAGCCTGTGACTGGCCGGACGAGATTGCCAAGGGCTCCGAGGCCGGCGGTTCCGTCTTTGTCATCCCGAATTTCTCCAACCTAAAGGACGCCGCCAAAGAGTGGATGCAGATGTACCGCCTCGAGAACACGGGCGTTATGGACGCGTTCACGAGCGCGGACCGCACGCCGATCACGCTTGCCGAGTTTGACGAAATTAACCAGTACGGCAACGACTATCTGACGAACGACTACTGGGCGGTCGAGAAGAATTCCTATGGCGAAGACTTCACGATCTTCAACTACACGCCCAACGCGATCACCGAAATGTCGATCATGCAGGGCTGGGCGTCGCAGTACTTCGACGGCTCCATAGATCTGGATACCTGCCTGCAGGGCATGCAGGACGATATGCAGAATCAAATCGGGAACGCATTCAATTGATGATTCGGCTACCGCTGATTTTTGATTGAAAGATGGGCGGAAGTAGAGATGCTTCGTTTGCTTCCGCCCGTCTTCCTGCGTTCTCCATAAGGAGGTGTCTTCAATGAAAACATTGAACCGAACAGAGAAATATGCTCCCTATATTTTTCTGCTCCCGTTCATGATTTCCTTTATATTGTTTTTTGCGGTTCCGTCTGTCTATGCGCTGATCCTCAGCTTTGCCAAGTATGCGGGCTACGGGACCGTGAAATGGGTTGGAATTGCAAACTACAAAAACATTCTGACCTACGGCCGGTTTTGGGATGCGCTTGGACGGACCATGTTCTACTGGATCGTCAAGTTTATTCCGATTACAATTATCAGCTTCATGCTTGCATGGTGCCTGCGGACGAACACGATGCGCAGGTCTGCGGCGACGAAATTCTTTAAACCCGTGCTTTTTATCCCGCAGGTTTGCGCCACGACGGCTGTGGCAATTGTTTTCGAAATTCTTTTTGCCAGAGAAACCGGCGCGATCAATCAGATTTTCGGAACGACGGTTTCCTGGGTGGAGAATCAGTATACCGCAAAGTGGATCGTGCTGCTGATGCTGATCTGGCGCGGCATCGGGTGGTTTATGGTCGTGTACATGTCCGGCATGACCGCTATTTCCGACGACCTGACGGAAGCGGCGCGTATTGACGGCGCAAGCGAATTCCAGATCATCTGCCGCATCACGCTCCCGCTGATGAAGCAAACGTTTAAATTTGCATTTATCATGGACGCGATCTCATCACTGCGCATGTACACGGAGGCCGCCGTTTTGACGACGACGGACGGCGGGCCGGCAAAGCAATTTGCCGAAGGCGTAACGAACCTGCTCATGGTCAATCTGAATGCCGGCAACTTCGGCATGGCCTGTGCATACGGCTGGGTCATTTTTGTGCTGGTTTTCGTGATATCCATGTTTATCTTCGGCGCAATGCGAGACAGAAAGTGAGGCCTTGAACAAATGCAGATTTCCAAAACGAGAAGGAGAGTGCACAAGGTTTTCAGCACTGCGTTGATCTACGTTTTTCTGATAATCATGGCGTTCATCGTCCTGTTCCCGCTCTATATCATGCTGGCGGGTTCCTTCAAGTCGTCGTCCGACCTTGCCGCAAACTCATGGGGCCTGCCGAATCCGGCGACGCTGAACAACTACTACCGCTTGCTGTCCTACAACGCAGGGACCATCGTACGTACGTATTTTAATTCCATATTTATTACGGCAACGCACACGGCGCTTGTCATCCTGTTCGGCGGCCTGGCGGCATTTGCGTTTTCAAAGTATCAGTTCAAAGGGCGGAATACGATGTTCATCATGCTCCTTGCAACGATGATGATCCCGTTCGAATTGATGGCGACGCCGCTTTATATCATTTTCAGCAAAATCGGCTGGCTGAATTCCTATCAGATACAGATCATACCGTTTACCGCGAATGTCTTTGCCATGTACATGATCAAGCAGTATATGGACAGCGTTCCAAACGCCCTGATCGAAGCGGCGCGCCTGGACGGCGCGGGTCCGTTCCGGATCTGGTGGAAAATCATGATGCCGGTTTCAAAGCCGGCGGTCAGCGCAACGGTCGTGCTGGTGGCGCTTGCAAAGTTCAACGACTATCTCTGGCCGAAGATTACGGTGACAAAGGAAAAATTCATGCCGATCATGACGATTCTGCCGACGCTGAACGATAAAAACGCCGTGTGGAATGTGCCGCGGGAACTGTTGCTGACGGGCTGCACGATTGTCATTATCCCGCTGATCGTCCTCTTTATCTTTCTGCAGGATGAATTTATGAACTCGGTAACGATCGGCGCGGTCAAAGAATAAGACCGGACCGCCGGAAGAATGGAGCGTACTATTACGAACTTTAGAGGTATTTACGGCATACTGACGGCTGCTTTTGGCAGCAATCTGGATCTGGACGAAGCCAGCATGCGGCGTCAGGCCGAATTTTGCGTCAGGGGCGGCAGCCACGGAATCGTTGTCCCCGTAAACGCAAGCGAATTTATCGTGTTGAGCGACGAGGAGCGCAGGAACTGCATCCGCTGGACCGTTGAACAGACGGCGGGACGGGTACCTGTAATCGCCGGAATCACTGCGCAGTCCGCGCATCAGGCTGTGGAATTTGCCCGGTTTGCAAAGGCGGTCGGTGCGGATGGCGTGATCGCGATGCCGCCGTATGTTCACAAGGCGCCGTTTTCGGCGATCATCGAGTATTACAGCCGGATCGCCGACGCGGCGCAACTGCCTGTTTTCATTCAGAACTACATTCCGCCCGTGGGGACGCCGCTGAGCGCGCAACAGTGCGTCGAGATCGTGCAAAAGGTTCCGCTGGCGCTGTATGTGAAGGAAGAAACGGAGCACTCGGGGCACGTGATCTCCGAGATCGATCGCCTGACGAAAGACCTCCCCGAGGGGTCCTATTTCGGCACGATGGGCGGGAAGGCGTCGCGCTACCTGATCGACGAATACCGGCGCAACGCCTGCGGCAATATGCCTGCCTGCGACATTGTGGATATCAACGCAAAGATATGGAACTATCTGGACGCCGGGCAGGAAGAATCGGCGATCGCCCTGTTTGAAAAAGCGCTTCCGCTGACCAACATGGAATACATGTTCGGCTATATCTTTTACAAGGCCGTTCTGAAGCGGCGCGGAGTAATTGAGAATTCAATTGTGCGCGTTGCGGGCGATAACCATCTCGACGAGCTCGACTTATATGAAATGGATCGGATTTTACAGTCCCTGGAGTCTGAATTTATCGTATAATAATATACGATGGAGGGTCTGTATATGAAGATTACTGATCTCAAAACGATTGTCGTAGGGAATCCGTGGAAGAACTGGGTGTTTGTGAAGGTAATCACGGACGAAGACGTATTCGGCTTGGGCGAGTGTACCGGCGGGCTGGACACAATGCCGGCCGTGAGCATGGTGGATGAACTGCGCAGCCGGCTGATCGGCAGGGACCCCATGCAGATTGGCCGACTGGTCGAATTCATCCGGAAAACGCTGTTTTTATTCCGCGGCGGAAATGCCGTCGCCGGTATTGAGACGGCGTGCTGGGATATTGTCGGCAAGGTCTGCGGCAGGCCTCTGTATCAGTTGCTTGGCGGAAAATGCCGCGAAAAAGTCCGCGTATATGCCAACGGGTGGTACCAAGGCCCGAGGGAGCCGGAAATGTTCGCCGAGAAGGCGGCCGAGATGGTTGCAGCCGGGTATACCGCTTTGAAATTCGACCCGTTCGGGACCGCATATAAGTTCATGCCGCAGGACGAGGAACGCAGGTCGATCCGGATTGTCCGCGCGGTTCGCGAGGCGGTCGGGGAAAACGTGGACCTGATGATCGAGGCGCATGACCGGTTTAGCATGTCGCAGGCGATCCGGGTCGGCCGGATGCTGGAGGAGTTTCATCCGTTCTGGTTTGAAACGCCGGTCCTTTCGGACAACTACGATGCGGTGTCCGAGGTTGCCAGGCGCGTCCCGGTCCCCGTAATTGCCGGAGAGCGCAGCACGGACCCGAGGTATCTGGCGGCCTTTCTTGCAAAGGGCGCTGTGGACCTGATCAATCCGGAGTTGCTAAGCGTCGGCGGCGTCCAGGGTCTGCTGGACTGCTTCGCTATCGCCCGCGGATTCGATGCTTTCGTTGCGCCGCATAATGCGCAAAGCCCGCTCTGTACTGCGGTAAATGTGCATATCGGCATGACTCAACCGAATCTCCTGATTCAGGAGTGTTTTGACGATTCGTCCGCGCCATGGGTCGACGATGTGTTGTCAGGATATCCTAAAGTTGAAAACGGGTATATTGTTCCGACGGATGCTCCGGGCATCGGCGTGACGCTAAATGAACAAGAGGCATTCAAGCATCCATACGGAGACAGGAATTTTTTATGGATGTTTGAAAACGGCTGGGAGCAAAGGAAAGGACCTGGCATCTCATGAGACTTTCGGATAAGGTGATTGTTGTTACCGGCTCGACGCGCGGGATCGGACGGGATATCGCAAGAGTTGCCGCGCGGGAAGGCGCGCTTGTCGTGCTGTCGGGAAGGAACGCGCCGAATGGCCGGAAGGCTCTGGCGGCGATCCGGCAGGACGGCGGGAGCGGCTGCTTTATCCGGGCGGACGTGTCCGAACCTGAGGATTGTTACCGTTTGATCGACGAAACGGTGAAAAAATACGGTAAGATTGACGGTTTGGTCAACAACGCCGGTATTTTTCCGTATCACCAGCTGCTGGAAGTAACGCCGGAAGAATTTGAGCAAGTCATCAATACCAATCTCAAGGGTTCGTTTTTCTGCGCGCAGCGCGCGATCGCTTATATGCAAAAGCAGGGCGGTGGTTCCATTGTCAACATTGAATCCACCCACTGGGAGCTTGGAACAAAGATGCTGCCCGTGTACAGTATGTCCAAGGGTGGAATGCATACGATGACGAATCACATCGCGCATCATTTTGCTCCGTACGGTATCCGTTGCAACGGCGTGATCGTCGGGTGGGTGCTTTCCGAAGGCGAAAGCGACAGGATGCACCGGCTTGGTTTGACGGATGAGGAGATCGAGGCGGAGGGCAGAAAATATATTCCATCCGGAACGTTTCAGACCGGCGAGGATATCGGCAATGCCTGCGTTTTTCTGCTGTCGGACGAATCGAAACAGGCTTTTGGTACGCATATTGAAATTACCGGCGGTTTCCGAACGGGCGGTTCCATAGACTGAACCGCATACGCGGCGCGGCATTCGGAGCCGACAGGGGGTCGCTATGCGATTTTTTACAAAAAAAGGAGGACTGGCTTATGAAACAAATCAATATAACAATCATCGGGGCGGGCAGCTCCCAGTTTTCCGGCGGGATTATTCGCGACATTTGCGTAACGCCGTCTCTGCACGGGTGCAAACTGACGCTGATGGACATTGATGAAGAACGTTTGAAGTTTATCGACCTGATGGGCCGGAAGCTGACCAGAGAGCTGAACGCGCATATTGAGTTTCATACGACGACCGACCGGGAGGAAGCGATGCGCGGTGCGGATTTCGTGATCAACACGGCGCAGGACAAAGGGCATTCCTGGGCGAACGAGCTTACGGATATGGCGAGACGCCACGGTTACGCGGACCCGCTGTTCCTTCAAATGGTATCGCAGTGCGCGTTTCTGCTGGATGTTGCGCGCGATGTGGAACGGATTTGCCCCGACGCCGTTTTAATCCAGTCGTCGAACCCAGTGTTCGAGGGCTGCACGATCATTCACCGGATGACCGGCGTGAAATGCATCGGTCTGTGCCACGGCCATTACGGGTACAGGGACGTTGCGCGCGTGCTTGGGCTGAACCTGAAAGATGTGACGGCCAAGATGCACGGATTCAACCACTGGATCTGGATGACGGACTTTCGGTATAAGGGCGAGGATGCATACCCGCTCATCGACAAGTGGATTGCGGAGGAATCCGAGGAATACTGGAAAAAGGACCGAAAGTATGCCGATCAGCAGATGAGCCGTGCCGCGATCCATCAGTACCAGTTGTTCGGCCTGATGCCGATCGGCGATACGCCGAGGATGATGGACTGGCCCAGCATGTATGGTTGGCTTTACAATGAGACGCTGGACGCGAAGAAACATTTTTACAGCCAGCAGGGCGGTTTTGACAGCAAGGAAGGCTGGCAGCAGTATCTGGATGATCTGTCGCTGAATCTGAAGAAGATCGAAGAAGCTGCGACGGACGATAGCAAGAAGGTCAGCGATATTTTTGAACCCAAACAGTCGGACGAGCAGATCGTCCCGATCATCGAATCGCTGGTCTTCGATATTCCGCGTGTCTATCAGGTTAATATCCCCAACAAGGGGCAACTCCTCCCCGGGTTTCCGGAAGACATAGTCGTTGAGACGGAGGCGCTTATCGGCGGAAGCGGTGTGCAGGGCATTCAGAACGACCGTCTGCCTTCCCGCGTAATGGCGGGCGCCATGTATCCGCGCTTTGCGCAGTGCGAACTGATGAGCGAGGCAATTTGTACGGGTAAGCGCGAGGCGTTCAAGCTTTTCCTCCTGCCGGACCATTTTACAAAGAGCGAAGCGCAGGCGGATGCACTGCTGGACGAATGGATCCAGCACCCGAAGAACGCGTATATTCGGAAGATTCTGCGGTAGGGACGAAGAGGGAGAGCCGGGACTTATGCATCGGAAATCTGAGTTGAGAGAGCTGAATGGCCGGAAAGCGCTGTTTGTCGACGGCCAGCCGTTTCTGATCCTGAGTTTGCAGCTGAATTGCGATTCCTGCTTTGATCCCGAGCGGATCGACAGGCTTCTCAAGAATGCGTCGCGCATGGGCTGCAATACGGTGGCGCTGCCGCTTTACTGGCGGCTGATTGAACCGGAGGAGGGACGTTTCGATCTTTCGATCCTTCGGGACATGCTGTCCAGCGCAAATCGCTATCGCCTGAAGATCGTGCTTGTCTGGTTCGGCGCTTATAAAAACGCGGCCATGCACTATGCGCCGGATTGGCTGAACGAGGACCGGGAGCGGTTCCGCCGCGTGCAAAGGGAAGATGGAACGACGGTCGATTCCGTTGCCTGCTTCAACTGCGAAGAGACCCTGCTGAAGGATGCGCGGGCCGTGCGGAGGGTCTTTTCGTACCTGCGCGATCAGGATACGGAAAGGGCGGTCATACTGTTCCAGGTGAACAACGAGACGGGCATTCTGGGCGATACGGACCGCTGTTATTGCGCTGCCTGCAACCGGAAGTTTCGGGATGGCCGTTACAGCGAACGGTTTCCCGACAGGGCTGCGGAAGCGTTTCTTGCGGAGAGCGATCTGGCTTATCAGGAGAAAATTGCTGAAACTGCAAGGGAGATCTACGACATCCCGTGCTACATGAACGCCTGGCTGCAACAGCCGGCGCCGGACGCCCGGCCGGGATATACCTATCCGGGCGGCGGCCCCGTGCAGCGAGTGCTGGATATCTATTTCGAACAAAAGCATTTCATCGATTTTGTCGCTCCGGATATCTACACCCCGGACTATCATGACTTCATGCGGGTCTGCAAGACCTATCGCGCGGAGGGCAATCCGCTGTATATTGCGGAACATGCGCTCGGCACGGGCAGCAGGGCCGGAAAAAACCTTTATTACGGAATTGGGGAATTCTCGATCCTCGGCTTCGACCCCTGGGCCATAGACTGCGCCTACCCGAATATCATGGAGCGGCCGCTCTGCGATCCCGTCCATGAGCTCTGGAACGACGAAGCCTACGAGATTTTGGAATCATACCTGCCAATTCGAAACGCAATGCGTCCGGTTATGGAGAACATGGGGACCGAAAAGCTGAAATATTGGGTGCAGGAGGACGGCGAATCCGGAGTAACGCTGCCGTTTGGCGATGTCCGATTGGAGATCGGTTATAGCAGTGCCGGACCGATCAGCGGGACAAACGACTTTAAGACCGAGGGCAGCGCTTCGGCGGGCAGAGGCCTGGCGATCCGTCTGGACGAGAAGACGTTTTTGACGCTGGGCTGCAGGAGCTTTGTGCGCTTTTGCGATGCCGGGGGTTCGCCGCTCGAAATGAAACACTCTGCGTTCGGGCATTACGACGGCGACCGGTTTGTCAGCGAAGGGGAAAACCTTATCGCGTTTGGCACGCGGCGCAACTGCATTTGGATGATGAACGTCGGCGTAAGCCTGACGACGCTGGCCTGACGTCCGCGTTGCGGCCCGGCGGATGGAATCCGGCAACAGAGAGAATGCCGAGGGATAAGATGAAGCGCTATACCGGCGAAAAACTGACGAAAAGGCAATACATTCTGGGTGAAAGTCCGGCCTACGACCCGGAAAGGGACGTCCTGTCCTGGGTCGATGTCAAAGGCTGCCGGTTATGCAAACGCAGCCCGGGCGGGACGATCACGGAAACGGAAGTCGGGCAGAACATCGGCGCCGCCGTTCCAATGAAAAACGGCAATTATTTCGGCGCGCTGACGACAGGGCTATACGAAATTGCGGACAACGGCATTTGCTTCGTTTGTCGGCCGCAGGGATTTCTGGACGGTCAGCGCGCAAACGATGCGAAGGTGGATCCGTCCGGCAGGCTTTGGTTCGGGACGATGTCGCTGTTTGCCGGCGGGACGGGCGACCTGTATCTGTTCGACGGGAAGCGCTGCAGTTGCAGACTGAGGGGAACCGGCGTATCGAACGGCATGGCATGGTCGCCGGACAAAGAAAAGATGTACTACATCGACACCCTGACCGGCCGGGTGGACGTTTTCGACTATCGGGACGGGACGGGCGAAATTTCGGGAAGGCGACCGTGCGTGTCCGTAAAGGAAGGGCTCCCGGACGGAATGACGATCGATCGCGAAGGGATGCTTTGGGTTGCGCTGTGGGGCGCGGGCTGCGTCGCAAGGTACCATCCCGCGACGGGAAAGATGCTTGCGAAGGTGGAATTGCCGACGCCGAATGTCTCTTCTTGCTGCTTTGCGGGGAAAAATCTGGACGTACTGACGATCACAACGTCCGCGGAAGGAATCGAAGGGAGCGACGCGGGGTGCGTTTATTGCGCGCACGTGGATACCTGCGGCATTCCGGAGCGTTATCCGGCCTGCTAGGGTGTGTTTCTAAAATCACAAAAGCGCATTTCCACCCCTCACCTTGCATATTTTCGTTGAAAAGTCTCGCCGCAGCACCACTGCGCCTGCATTTTTCGCCTCAATCTGCAGGCCGATTCGGCAAAACCGCATCATTTAGACTTTAGAAACATACCCAGGG
>CAYUUB010000038.1:0-11731 GCA_964447725.1 uncultured Oscillospiraceae bacterium | reverse complement strand
GCCACTTTAAAACCCGGAACGGAGAGTATAAGCGCAGCTGTCACGACGCGAGCCTGCGCACGCCCTGCGTGATGCACGGGCCGGGCTTTACCGGCCGCGGCGCGGTCGGGGAACTGGGGGAAATCATCGACATCCCGCCTACGATTCTGCATGCCGCGGGCGTCCCAAGCCCCGCGTGCTATCGCGGCTCGCCGCTGGACGAACGGCTGGACGGCGCCGCCCCGGAAAAGGATGCGGTGTTTGCGCAGATATCCGAGAGCGAGGTCGGCCGCTGCATACGCACAAAGCGCTGGAAGTACGGCGTGTCCGGCGGAACGAGTCTGGACGCGTTGACAAAGCAATGCGTCGACCCCTATTACGAAGCGTACCTTTACGATCTTGAGAGCGACCCCGCGGAGCTGAACAATCTTGCCGGGGACGACCGCTTTGCGGATGTTCGCGCGGAGCTGAAGGAACGGCTGGCCGGGTTTATCCGAACGGGCGAAGGAGAAACGCCGGAAATACGCCCGCTGTCCGCACGGCCGGAAAAGAAGCGGTATTCGTTCGACATGACGCTGTATCAGATGAAGCAGGACGAAACGGTGCTTGCGCTGCTGCAAAGGCATCTGCCGCTGCTGTTAAAAAGCAGAGCGGTTCGCCTGGGGGAAAATCTGAGTTTTGAGTTTTTGAAGCAATATATGGTAAAGGTTCCGTTTCTCGGCAAAAAGGTGCGCGCGTTCGAGTCCGCGCTCGACCGGCTGAACGACTGACGCCGCAGGGCGCGCGGTTCATGCGCGGCGTTTCACGGAAAGGAGAGGGCGAAGAGATGAGCAAGGCGGGGCAACCCCTTATCGGGAAAGAGATCTTCACACCCAGACGCGACGGAGGAACCGTCGGCGTCCTGTACTATGCCGCGGGCAAACCGAACGCGCCGCTGCTGATCGACGTGCACGGCGGCGGATTCGTCTCCGGACATCATTATTCGGACGACAACCTGTCCGCGCTGCTGCGCGACAGAGCGAGCGTCAATGTGGCGTCGGTCGAATACCGCTATGCGCCGGAGGCGGTCTGTCCGACCGCCACGGAGGATTGCATGGACGCGCTCGCCGGCCTTTGCGCGGACGCATCGCTCGACTTCGACCGGGAGCGGATCTTTTTGATCGGACACAGTGCGGGCGGGAACGTCGTCGCGGGGATGTCGATCCTCGCCGCAGGCAAGCGGAAGATTCGCGGCCAGATTCTCGATTATCCGTTTCTGGACGCATGGATCGACCCGCGAAAACGCCCGCATATTCGTTATTCGATCCCCGCGTTCTATATGAAGCGATTCAACGACCGCTATTACCCCGACAAGGCGAAGCGCGCCGAAGCGCTGGCGAGTCCGGTTTATATGAGCGCGGCGCAGGCAAAAGAGACGCCGCCGACGCTGGTTTTAACCTGCTCGATGGACAGCCTGCGCGACGACGGTATCCGCTATGCGGCGCTGCTGAACGAAAGCGGCGCGCAGGCGGAGCATATTGAAATACAGGACGCGGTGCACGGACTGACGGAAATGGTTGCTTCCGGCGGTATCGACGATTGCTGGTGGCTGGGGAAGAAACGGATCGCGCGGCAACGGGAACTGTTCGAACGGGCCGTCGGCGGGATCTGCGCGTTTATCGAAAAAGAAAGCAACCCATAAAGAATCAATAAAAACGGGACGGTATTTATGCAAACGACGGACGAGATCAAAAAAGAAGCATCCGAAATCCTCCAAAAACTGACGCAGCGGCAGAAAGCGGCGCTTTTGACGGGACGGGATTTCTGGCATACGAACGGCTGCGGGGAATTCGGGCTGAAGGCGGCGCTCCTGACGGACGGCCCGCACGGGCTGCGCAAACAGGAAGGCAAAAGCGACCACCTCGGCATCCACGGCGCGTTGCCTGCAACGAGCTTTCCGACCGGTTGCTGCAGCGCCTGCTCGTTTGATCCCGAGCTGCTCGGCCGGTTGGGACGGGCCCTCGGCGAAGAGGCGCGCAAAGAAGGCGTGGACGTGCTGCTTGGCCCGAGCGTCAACATCAAGCGCAGCCCGCTCGGCGGGCGGAACTTCGAGTATTATTCCGAGGACCCGCTGCTGGCTGGCAAGCTCGCCGCCTCGTTTATCAAAGGCGTGCAGTCCTGCGGCGTCGGCGCGAGCATCAAGCACTTTGCCGCGAACAGCCAGGAAAAAAACCGTATGAACACGGATTCAGTGGTGGACGAGCGCGCGCTGCGCGAGATTTATTTAAGGGCGTTTCAGATTGCGGTCGAATCTTCGAAGCCGTGGACGATTATGACGGCATATAACAAGCTTAACGGCGCATATTGCTCCGAAAACAAAGCGCTAATGACGGATATCGCCAGAGACGAGTTCGGCTTTGACGGCATCTTTGTGACCGACTGGGGTGCAATCAGCGACCCGGCGGCGTCGTATGAAGCGGGGCTCAATCTCGAGATGCCCCCGTTTAAAAACACCGCGCAGGATATCCTCGCCGCGGTGGAATCCGGAAATCTTTCGCAAACGGCGCTCGACGCGCGTGCGCGTGAGATGGTTGAGCTGCTCATCCGCGCAAAAGAAGGAAAGCGAGAGGAAGTTTCCTGCGATATCGACGCGCATATCGCGCTGGCGCAGGAGATCGTCGAGCAATCCGCCGTCCTGTTGAAAAACGACGGCATGCTGCCGCTGGACGGCCGGGACCTGCTTGTCGTCGGCGAGTTTGCAAAGTCTCCGCGTTACCAGAGCACGGGCAGCAGCCATATCATCCCAAACACGCTGGACAGCTTCTGCGAGGCGCTGGACGAGGCGGGCGTGAAATACCGCTTTGAGCCGGGATATCGGCTGGACACCGTGGAGCCGGACGGCGCGCTGATTGCGCGCGCGTGCGAAGCTGCGAAAAACGCCGAAGCCGTCGTGCTGTTTGCGGGCCTGCCGGATATCTGCGAGAGCGAGGGATTCGACCGGGACACGCTCGACATGCCGCAAAGCCACAATGCGCTGATCGACGCGGTTTGTGCCGTCAACACGAACGTTACGGTCGTGCTGCAGGGCGGAAGCCCCATGGCGATGCCCTGGCGCGACCGGGCGAGAGCGATCCTGCTTCTCTATCTCGCGGGCTGCCGGAGCGGACACGCGGCGTGGAATATTGTCAGCGGGGCGGTCAATCCCGGTGGGAAACTAGCCGAAACCTGGCCGCTGAGCGAGAAGGACCTGCCGAATCAGGAGTGCTTCTCCGGCGAAAAACGAATTGTGGAGTACCGCGAAAGCATCTTTGTCGGATACCGGTATTTCGACACTGCCGGCGTGCCCGTGGCCTATCCTTTCGGGCACGGGCTGTCCTATACGACGTTTGCATATTCCGGCCTGACGGCGGAGGCGGACGCAGTTTCGCTGAACGTGAAGAACACGGGCGCAATGGCCGGCAAAGAGACGGTGCAGGTTTATATCAGAAAACCGGATTCCGCGGCGTTCCGCCCCGATAAGGAGCTTAAGGCGTTCACAAAGGTTTCGCTCGAACCCGGGGAAAGCAAGACCGTTCGGATTCCGCTCGACGAAGACGCGTTTTCGTTTTACTCGACGGAGCATGGCGGCTGGGTCGTGGAGCAGGGCGCATACGAGGTGCTGGTCGGCGCGTCCGCCCGCGATATCCGCCTGCAGACGACGATGACGCGGGAAGGCGTTTCCTGCCGGGGTAGCAGCTACCCCTGCGGCGGCGCGGACAGGGCGGCGTTTGAGGCGCTGCTCGGACGGCCCGTTCCGCAGGAGCCGGAGAAGCGGCCGTTTACGCTCGATTCTCCGCTGGAGACGACGAAGGGTACGCTGCTTGGCAATTTAATCTTGAAATTTGGCGTGAAAACGGCGAAAAAAGCGATCGGCGGCGGGCAGGCGGAGGCGGTGGAGAAGATGGCGCGGGCGAGCATCTATGAAATGCCGGTTCGAAACATGGGGATGAACGGTGAAATGATCCGCGAGAACCTGCGTGGAATGACGGAAATTTTCAACGGGCATTTTTTCCGCGGAATGAAGCTGATGGCTAGGCGCGGAAAATGAACGCGGAGCATCACCGGAACTGGGAGGCGTTTTTGTGAATCAAACGATTGAACGACTGCTGCGGGGAGAGGCGCGGAGTCATCTGTTCCCCTTTTTCTGGCAGCATGGCGAGGACGAGGCGACGCTGCGCGAATACGTCGGCGTGATGCAGCGCGCGCATTGCGGGGCGTTCTGCATCGAGAGCCGTCCGCATCCGGATTTCTGCGGCCCGAAGTGGTGGAGCGACCTGCGCGTCATCCTCGACGAGGCGAAAAAGCGCGGCATGCGGGTCTGGATTCTCGACGACAGCCATTTCCCGACCGGCTATGCAAACGGCGCGCTGAAGAAGGCCGAACCGTCGCTCTGCAAACAGAGCGTGGTTTATCGCGCGCTTCGCTATTCCGGCGGGGAAAAGACGGTTCGGTTCCCGCTGGCAAGGCTTTCGCATCCCCCGAAATACAAAACGCCCCGCTTTTCCAGACTGATGACGCTGCTTGCTGGACGGCAGAGGCGATTTCATGACGACCGCATGCTCAGCCTGACGGCTTACGGCCCAAACGGCGAAATGCTCGATTTAACGGGGAAAACCCGCTGGGCGAAGCCGGAAGGCGACTGGCAGGTTGCCGCGCTGGCGCTGAGCCGAAACTGCGGCGCGCGCCGTACGTATATCAATCTCATGAGCCGGCCAAGCTGCCGGGCGCTGATCGACGCGGTGTACGAACCGCACTACGCGCACCTGAAAGAATACTTCGGCAACACGCTCGCCGGTTTTTTCTCCGACGAGCCGGAGTTGGGTAATTTTGCCCCGTATGCGGAGAACAACTATCTCGGTACGCAGCAGGACCTGCCCTGGAGCGCGGAACTGGAGCGGGAACTACGGCAATCGCTCGGGGAGGGCTGGAAAAACAGGCTCCCGCTGCTCTGGAAAAATGACTTTGACGGGGACGAAACCGCGCGGGTGCGGTTAATCTACATGGACGCGGTAACAAAGCTGGCGCAGAAGGATTTCTTTTACCAGATGCGCGACTGGTGCCATTCGCACAACGTGGAATACATCGGCCATCTTCTGGAAGACAACAGCACGCATAGCTGCACGGGCCCCGGGGTCGGGCATTTTTTCCGCGGGATCGAAGCGTTCGATATGTCCGGGTTTGATATCATCAGCGACCAGATCCGCCCAGGCACGGAGGACGGACCGGACTCGCTTTTTATGGGGCGATTGCGCAGCGGCGGATTTTATCATTACACGCTGGCAAAGCTCGGCGTTTCGGCCGCATACCTCGATCCGAAGAAAAAAGGGAACACCTTCTGCGAAATCTTCGGTAATTACGGCTGGAAAACCGGCGTGACCATAATGAAGTATCTCGCGGATTTTTGTATGGTACGCGGCACCAACTATTTTGTCCCGCACGCGTTCAACCCGAAAAGATACCCGGACTACGACTGCCCGCCGCATTTTTACGCGGGCGGGAACAACGCGCAGTATCGCCATTTTGCCGCGCTCTGCGCGTATATGAACCGTGTGAGCGAGCTGATTTCCGGCGGCGAACTCGTCGTGCGCACGGCGATCCTCTACAATGCCGAGGCGGACTGGATGCAGGCCGGCGGCAGCATGCCGCTGGATGTGCCGGCCCGGCTGCTGTACGATAACCAGATCGATTTTCTCTTTTTGCCGATCGATGCGCTGGACCGGGCGAAAAACTTCGACCATGTCGTCGTTCCGCGCGCGGCGTATCTGCCGGATCAGGTCTTTTCGCTGGAAAACGCCGTGTTTATCGACGCAATGCCCGCGCACGGCTCCGGCGGTACCGTCGTTCCGCTCGACCGGCTCGTGCCGTATCTGAACGATCGCGGTGCGAAGGAAGTGCTCCTTGCGCCGGAAAACGACCGCATCCGCTGCATGCACTACCGCCGGGAGTGCGACCTGTATTATTTTGTCAACGAAGGCGGGACGACGTACCGCGGCGCGGCGAAACTGCCGCAAGGCGGCGCCTGCTATGCCTACGACGCCTGGGCGAATGCCGTCGAACCGGTGGAGCGGGACGAAACCGGTATTGTTATCGACCTGGAACCGAAAAAGAGCCTGATACTGCTCTTTGATGCGCCGGACGAATTGCGGCTCGTTCCGCCGGTTCGCGCAGGCGGGAAACAGACGAAACTCACGCGCTGGATGCGCTCGCTTTGCCGCGGGATCGAATACCCCGGCTTTGTGGGCGAAAAGGCCGTTACCGTGCCGGACCGGCTTGCGGAAGAAAAGCCGAGGTTCTCCGGATATGCTCGCTATGAAACGACGATTGCCGCGGCAAAGGGGCGCCGCTACGTGCTTGAAATTACGGATGCGGCGGAAGGCGTTGAGCTGTTTGTCAACGGCAGGAGCGCGGGGCTGCAGATCGTGCCGCGTTATTTGTTTGACATTACGAAACTGCTGTGCGAGGGTGAAAATGTGCTCGCAATCGAGGTCGCGACCACGCCTGAGCGGGATGCTTACGGCAGGACAAACCCGATTACGAAGATGATTTCCGGCAGGCCGGAGACGAAATCCGGCATCACGGGAGAGGTGATCCTTTGGGAACGGAATTGAACAAAAGGAGCAAACGACAAATGAAAAATTGAATGATCGATATCGACACGCTGCGCGCCGACCATGTTTGCCGAACGGCATGCGGCATGGTGGTTTGCGGCGGGATTTAATGAAATGTATAATCGGGGCGAAGGCGGCGCTATCATGCGAAAGGACAGCTTCCTTAATATTTCGAACGACTGGAAGCGACCGGCCGAAAGGACGCGGCCGATGCGCTGCGGGCCAAATATCCGCCAAAGCGGCCGTAGTGCGGCTGCACGCCGGGCGGCGCGAAGGGAGTAACAAACCATGAGAAAAAACGTCAGCCTGCTGATCAAACCCGCGTCGAGCCTTTGCAACCTCCGATGCAAATATTGTTTTTATGCGGACGTGGCCGCAAATCGCGAGCTGAACAGCTATGGCGTGATGTCCCCGGAGACGGAGGAACGGCTCATCCGCGCCGCGCTGGAAGAAGCCGGCGCGGACAGGACGGTCAGCTTTGCCTTTCAGGGCGGCGAACCGACGCTTGCCGGACTGGCGTATTTTCAGACGTTTGTGGAGATCGTGCGCCGCATATCGGGAGCGAACCCCCCCGTGTCGTATTCGATTCAGACCAACGGTATGGCGATCGACGACGAGTGGGCGGCGTTTTTCCGTGAAAACCGCTTTCTGGTCGGGTTGTCCGTCGACGGCGGGATCGACCTGCACGATCTGCATCGTGTGGATGCAGAAGGGAAAGGGACATGGAAGCGCGTTACAAAGGCGTTTCGCTGCCTGCAGGAAAACCGTGTCGAAACGAATCTCCTCTGCGTGGTTACGCGCGCCTGCGCGCGAAAACCCGTGAGTGCTTATAACGCGCTAAAAAAGCTGGGCGCGCAGTACCTGCAGTTCATCCCCTGCCTCGATCCGCTGGAGGCCGAGCGGGGCAGCCTTCCGTTTTCGCTTCTGCCGGAGGATTACGGAAAGTTCCTTTGCGCGCTCTTCGACGCATGGTACGACGACTGGAAGGCGGGACGGTACGTCAGCGTCCGGTTGTTTGACGATTACGTGCATCTGCTGATGGGAATCCCGGCGGGCACCTGCGCAACGACGGGACAGTGCGGAAACTGTTTCGTCGCGGAAAGCGACGGCGGGCTGTATCCCTGCGACTTTTTTGTTCTGGACAAGTGGCGGCTGGGCTCGGTGAACGAGGGGTGTGCCCTTGGCGAAATCGCCTCGTGCGAGCGCGAACGCAAGTTTCTGGCGGAGAGCGCGGAAAAGCCGGGAGAATGCGCGCCCTGTCGGTGGCGGCGCCTTTGCAACGGCGGTTGCAAGCGGGACTGGTATTATTTGGACGGAGCGGCGCATAATTACTATTGCCCCGCGTTCAAGGCGTTTTTCACGCACGCCGTGCCGCGGATGAAAGAAATTGCCGCCGCCGAAAGCGCGGCGATGCAGGGTAAATTCTGATTGACAGAGAATTGTCTGCGTCAGGCCGCAGGGGAGGATCATTTGATGCTGTATTGCAACCCGCTGAACCTTGGCTACCGGTATCAACTGATGCGTGCGACCGGCGGCCAAAAAGCGTTCCGCGAAGCGGCGGACCCGTCCGTGGTGGCGTTTAAGGGAAGGTATTACCTGTTTGCGTCCATGAGCGGAGGATTCTGGGTCACAGACGATCTGAACCGCTGGGACTATCGCGAATCGGGCGGACTGCCCGTGCACGATTATGCGCCGGATGTGCGCGTGATCGGCGATTATCTGTATTTCTGTGCGTCGAAGCGGACGAAGAAGTGTACGATTTACCGCACGCGCGACCCGCTGACGGAACCCTTTGAAGCGGTTTCGCGGCCGTTCGCGTTCTGGGACCCGAATCTGTTTGCCGACGACGACGGGCGCGTTTACTTTTACTGGGGCTGTTCGAACCAAACGCCGGTCTACGGCGTGGAGATGGACCCGGAGAACATGACGCCAGTTGGGCGGAAGCAGGGATTGATCTTCGATCAAAGCAGCAACCATGGTTTTGAACGGCCGGGCGAAGAGCACGTGCTTGCAAAGCCGGGGTCCTTTGGCCAAAAGCTGATGCGTGCCGCGTTTGGTACCGCGCCGTATATCGAAGGCGCATGGATGACAAAGCACGAAGGCCGGTATTATCTGCAGTACGCCGCGCCTGGCACGGAGTATAACGTGTATGCGGACGGCGTCTATGTGGGCGGGCGTCCGCTTGGGCCGTTCGTCTATGCGAAGAACAATCCGTTTTCCTACAAGCCCGGCGGTTTCATTCAGGGAGCCGGCCACGGCAGCACGTTTCAGGATCGATACGGCAATCTTTGGCATGCTTCGTCGATGCGCATCAGCGTCAATCATCCCTTTGAGCGGAGGATCGGGCTTTTCCCCGCCGGTTTTGACGCGGAAGGCGAACTTTTTTGCAACCAGCGGTATGCCGACTGGCCGCAGCCGGTGCCGCAGGTGCGGTTCGACCCATGGGAAGAGCCGGAGTGGATGCTGCTGTCCTATCGGAAACGGGCGACCGCTTCTTCCGGTACGCAGGGGCATGCGCCGGAACTGGCGGTGGACGAGGACGCCCGCACCTGCTGGCAGGCGGCGTCCGCCGATCCCGGAGAATGGCTCATGCTGGACCTTGGCGAGTCTATGAATATCGGCGCCGTGCAGGTCAACTTTGCGGACTGCGGCACGTCTGCGGCGTTGCCGCAGGGCGCGACGGTGGACGGACAGTTCCCTATGAAACGCTATATCGAACGAAGGAAGCTTCTGACCCGCTGGC
The DNA here is from genome assembly GCA_964447725.1 of uncultured Oscillospiraceae bacterium. Classification (GTDB taxonomy): domain Bacteria; phylum Bacillota; class Clostridia; order Christensenellales; family CAG-138; genus UBA7703. Next base: position 2,383 of record CAYUUB010000038.1, on the reverse strand, counting down.
TGCTGGAAACATCGCTTGACGGCGCAACGTTTGAGACGCTTTGCGACAGGCGCAAAGCCGAAACCGACCTGCCGCACGATCTGGTCGTGCCGGAACACGCGGTCCGCGCAAGGTATGTGCGCCTGACCGTCGCGCAGCTTCCATATGGGCAGAAAGCCGCGGTGAGCGGCCTGCGCGTGTTCGGGAAAAGCAGCGGTGCGCTGCCGGAGCGGGCCGGGGACGTAACGGCCGAACGCACCGGCCCGCTGGACATGACCGTGTGCTGGAAGCGATCGAATGCGACCGGCGTCAACGTGCTCTGGGGTTATGCGCCGGATAAACTTTACCACAGCCGAATGGTGTTCGGCGCGGAACATACGCGCGTCGGCGCGCTCAACAGAGGGCAGGCCTGCTATGTGCGCGTGGACGCGTTCAACGAGGCCGGAATCACGCACGGTGCGCTTGTTCGTTTAGGCTGACGAACGGACGATCACAGTAAACATCCGAGGTGAACATATGAAATCAATCATTCGCGCAACGACCGATGCTGCGATTTCGCAGCGCGAACTCGAGCACGAAACCATCGCCCGCAGGGCCGCGGCGGAAGGAATTGTGCTGCTGAAAAACGAAAACGGCGCTCTGCCGCTCAAGCCGGGCGCGGTCGCGCTTTACGGCGCGGGTGCGCGCGGCACGCTCAAAGGCGGAGTCGGCAGCGGGGAGGTTCGGGAGCGCAGCAGCGTTTCAATCGAGCGGGGGCTGGAGAACGCGGGGTTTACGATCGTGACGAAACGCTGGCTCGACGACTACGACCTGCAGTTTGCAAAAGGCAAGGCGAAATGGAAAGCGGAGATCGAACGGCGAGTCCGCTGGAAAGGAATTCCGGCCGCGTTTCGGGAGGTATCCGAGCATCCGTTTCGAATTCCGACCGGCAGGCGGATCGACGGCGACGATCTGTGCGCATGCGGCACGGATACGGCGATCTACGTGATCGCGCGGCAGGCCGGTGAGGGGAAGGACCGTAGGCTTGAGCCGGGCGATTTTTATCTGGACGAAACGGAACGCGCGAATCTGGAATTTTTATGCCGGTCGTATCAAAAGACGATTGTCGCGCTGAACGCGGGCGGCATGATCGACCTCGGCTTTCTCGACGAAATCGAAGACATTGACGCGCTGATCTATTGCGGGCAGGGCGGGCAGCAGGGCGGAAACGCGTTTGCGGACATCGTCTGCGGTGCGGTCGGTCCTTCCGGCAAGCTCACGGACACGTGGAGTATGCGATATGAAGATTACCCCTCGGCGAACGTGTTCGGCGTATCGCCCGAGCACGCGGCGTATCCCGAAGGGATCTACGTCGGATACCGGTATTTCGATACGTTTGACGTCGAACCGCGCTACCCGTTCGGCTACGGATTGGCCTACACCGAATTTTCGATTGAAACAACGGGTATAACGGCGAACGGCTCGCTGGTTTATGTGACGGCGGCGGTGAAAAACGTCGGTGCGGTCTATGCGGGCAAAGAAGTCGTGCAGGTCTATTTGTCCGCGCCGAATGGAGCGCTGGTCAGGGAAACGCAGAGCCTTGCCGCATTTGGAAAGACGGAACCGCTCCGGCCCGGCCAGAGTCAGGAACTGACGCTTTCGTTCGATCTGGCGGATTTTGCGGCCTATGACGCAGCGACGGCGAGCTGGCTGCTGGAAGACGGCGAGTACCTCGTCCGGATCGGGAATTCGTCGCGCAATACACGGCTTGCCGCCGTGCTGGAGACGGACAGGCGCGTCGTAACGCGGCGCGGAACGAATGTCTGTCCGCCGGAAACGCCGGTCGACGAGATTGCGCCGCGGCAGCGCAGGCAGCCCGCCGCGCCCGCCGATGTGCTGCGGATTCTGGTTCGCGTGCCGGAGTGCGTCCGGACGGACGGGCCGCGAGCGGAGGAACCGCGGGACGAAGCGGTCGAGTCCCTGCTTGGCGCGCTTAGCGACAAAGAACTGGTCTCGCTGACGGTTGGCGGCGGACTGGTTGGGTGGCGTTATAATCTTGCGCCGGGGGCGGCCGGCACAACGACGAACAGACTGGTAAAAAAGGGCATTCCGAACGTCTGCCTGGCGGACGGACCGGCGGGGTTGCTTCTTTTCCCCGAGATGGTCATCACCAAAAACGGCGGGCAGAAATACCTGCGGATGCCGGAGAACTATGACTTCGGCATCCTCAAAAAATTCAAAGGCGTGTTTGTGGGGACCGAAAAAGATGGGACGGTGCATTATCAGTATGCGACGGCCTGGCCGATTGAAACCGTGCTCGCGCAGAGCTGGAATACGGCGCTGCTGGAAGAAATCGGAGCTGCGGTCGGCCGTGAAATGCTGGAATTCGGCGTGACGCTCTGGCTTGCGCCGGGCATGAATATCC
>CAYUUB010000037.1:0-11739 GCA_964447725.1 uncultured Oscillospiraceae bacterium | reverse complement strand
AGGTGGCCGCGCCGCCGAACGGCTCGATCTCCGTCGGGTGGTTGTGCGTTTCGTTTTTAAACAGCACCAGCCAGCGCTGCTTTTCACCGTCGACCTCGATCTCCGTTTTCACCGTGCAGGCGTTGATTTCCGCGGAATCGTCAAGCCTGTCGAGCATTCCGTGCCGTTGGAACCAGCGCCCGGCGATTGTGGCAAGGTCCATCAGCGTCACGGGCTTTTCAATGCCGAGTTCGCGTCGCATGGACAAATAGTCCCGATACGTTTTTTCCGCACGTGCGTCGGAAAACGTTATTTCGTCCAGTTCCGTAAGGAAGGTGGTATGGCGGCAGTGGTCCGACCAGTAGGTGTCGAGCAGCTTCAGCTCCGTAAGCGTCGGGTCGCGTCCTTCGGAAAGAAAATGCGCACGACAGCACTTCAGGTCGTCCAGATCCATCGCCAGGCCATAGCCTGCAATCAGAGCGTCTAAACGATTGTCGTCCAATGAAGTAAATCCGTTTAGCGTGGCTATAGGTGCGGGATCGCCGGATTCCATCGAGAGCGTTTCATATGTTTCCAGCGAGGCCTCGCGCGCTTCCACCGGGTTGACGACATACCGCCTCACGGCGGCCAGCTCGTCCTCGTCCGGTGTTCCTTCCAGCAGATAGACGCGCGCCGTGCGCACCGCCGGCGCTTCTTTCCCGGAAAGGAGCGCGATGCACTGTGCGGCGGCGTCGGCCCGCTGATCGTATTGCCCCGGGAGGTATTCCACGGCGAACTTCAGCCGACCGTCGTCCGGCAGCGTATCGTATACCAGATCGGTCTGCGGTTCGGCGAACACCGCGAGCCTGCACGCCGAAAACACCTGCCCGTCGACGCCTTCCACGTCGTAGCGATTCAGAATGCGCAAACCGGTGACGCTTTTTACGCCCAGTACGTCCCGAACGTCCGCTAAAAGCGCGGACGCCTCTTGCGCGAACTCCGTTCGTTTTTCCACATAAATCCTGTTTACCATCGATTTCCTTTTCCGTTTATGACTTTCCGTCCTCGGTTGCTTTCAGCGCGCGTTCGCCGATGTCGCGCCTGTAAAAGGCGTTTTCAAAGCGAATCTGAGCCGCCGTGTCATAGGCGGCGCGTTGCGCGGCGCGCGGAGTCCCGCCGACGGCGGTCACGCCGAGCACCCTGCCGCCGGACGTCAGCAGCCGTCCGTTTTTGCGCTTTGTTCCCGCGTGGTACACACAAACGCCCTCCCGCAGGTCCGCGCCGCTCAGCGAGATTTCATAGCCGGTGGCGTACTTTGCCGGATAACCCTGCGAAGCCATCACCACGCAGCAGGCCGCGCCGCCTTTCAGCCGCACCGGAACGTCGCAAAGGCGTTCGTCCTCTACGGCGAGCATGATTTCGAACAAATTCGACTCCAGCAGCGGAAGCACGACCTGCGTTTCGGGGTCGCCGAAGCGGCAGTTGTATTCGATTACCTTGGGGCCGCTTTCCGTCAGCATCAGGCCGAAGTAAAGGCAACCTTTGAATTTTCGTCCCTCGGCGTTCATGGCGTGCATGGTGGGCAGGAAGATGCGTGTCATGCATTCTTTCGCGATTTTTTCGGTATAGAACGGGTTTGGCGCCAGCGCGCCCATGCCGCCGGTATTCGGGCCCTCGTCGTTGTCGAACGCGCGCTTGTGGTCGAGCGCCGACACCATCGGGACCAGCGTACTGCCGTCGGTAAAGGCGAGCACGCTCGCTTCGTTGCCGGTCAAAAACTCTTCAATGACGATCCGAAGGCCGCTTTTTCCCAGTTTGCCATGCTCCATGAGTGCGGACACCGCCTGTTTTGCCTCGTCCTCGGTTTGCGCGATGAACACGCCTTTTCCAAGAGCCGGGCCGTCGGCCTTTACGACGGCGGGATACGGAATCGTGGCAAGATACGCATACGCGTCGGCCGCGCGGTCGAATACCGCATAGGAAGCGGTCGGGATGCCGTATTTTTTCATGAGTTCCTTTGCGAAACTCTTGCTGCCCTCGATGACCGCCGCTGCTGCGGAAGGACCGAAGCAGCGAACGCCGGCCGCTCGCAGCCTGTCGCATGCGCCCTGGATCAGCGGGTCGTCGGGCGCGACGACGGCAAAATCGACGCCCTTCTCCAGAGCGAACGCGACGATGCCGTCGATGTCCGTTGCGGATATCGGCACGCATGTCGCATGCTCGCTCATGCCCCCGTTTCCGGGCAGGGCGAAAATCGTATCGATGCGCGGACTTTCGCGCAGTTTTCCAAAATGGCGTGTTCGCGGCCGCCGCCGCCGACCAACATGACTTTCATATCTTTCATCTTCACTGATCTTTCGTTTTTACTTGCTTTTTTCTTCCGGCGTCCGTCGTCGGCAGCAAAGCGCCCGTGCTTTAATGATGGAACAGCCGAAGCCCCGTAAAGAACATGGCCATTCCGTATTTGTTGCAGGCGGCGATCACGTCCGCGTCGCGCACCGAACCGCCGGGCTGCGCAATGTATGCAACGCCGCTTTCGCGGGCGCGGTCGATGTTGTCGCCAAAGGGAAAGAACGCGTCGCTGCCGAGCGATACGCCGGACAGCCGGGCGATATGCGCCGCGCGGTCGCTTTGCGTCAGCGGTTCCGGCCGACTTCTAAACCAGTTTTTCCAGCCGGCCTCGCTGAACGCGTCGTCGACGCGCCCGGAGATATACGAGTCGATCAGGTTGTCGCGCTCGGGCCGCTTCAACGTGGGCAAAAACGGCAAATCCAGCACCTTTTCATGGCGGCGCATCCACCATACGTCCGCTTTGTCTCCGGCCAGGCGCGTGCAGTGGATGCGGGACTGCTGGCCTGCGCCGACGCCGATGGTCTGTCCGCCGCAGGCAAAGCAGACTGAGTTGGACTGCGTGTATTTGAGCGTAATCAGCGAAAGGACCAGGTCGCGCTTGGCGGCTTCGTCCACGGTTTTTTGATTCGTGACGGACTGGCCGAGCAGCTCCATGCCGATCACGGCGTCGTTGCGCGGCTGTTCGAACGTGACGCCGAACACCTGCTTTTTCTCCATGGGGGCGGGTTCGTAGTTTCCGTCGACGCGCAGGACGCCGTAGCTTCCGTTTCGTTTGCTTTTCAATATTTCGAGCGCCTTCGGTGTGTATCCCGGCGCAATCACGCCGTCCGACACTTCGCGCTTGATCACGGCTGCGGTCGTTTCGTCGCAGACGTCGCTCAACGCGATGAAATCGCCGAACGACGACATGCGGTCGGTCCCGCGCGCCCGGGCATAGGCGCAGGCAACGGGTGAATCGTTCAGTCCTTCGATATCGTCCACCGCGCAGGCGCGAAGGTCGGTTTCGCTCAGCGGCAGACCAAGCGCCGCGCCCGCCGGACTGACGTGCTTAAACGAAGCTGCGGCGGGTAAGCTAAGCGACGCTTTCAGCTCTTTTACGAGCTGCCAGGCGTTCAGCGCGTCGAGAAAATTGATGTAGCCGGGCCGTCCGTTGAGCACCTCGACGGGCAGTTCACCGCTTTCCATATAGATGCGCGCGGGTTTTTGATGCGGGTTGCAGCCGTATTTCAAAGGGATTTCTTTCATGCCGGGTTTTCCTCCGTGACGTATTGATTGAACAGCCGGTCTTCATATGCGCCGCATTGAAGATCCGTATAGCGGACATAAAGCGAAATTTTATTGTCCGCGTTGAGCGAAGTCCAAACGCCGTTCGCGAACGCGTCGATTTCATCCGGTATGGAAACGGGTTTGGGTTCGCCCGAAAAACTGGGCAGCACTTTTCCGTCCCCGTCGTAGGTGTGGATGAAATGCCCGACGCCCGCCACCGGCTCGTAATCGAAAGCCTGGCGGAGCGCGGCTTTGCCGTCCGGATCGCCGGCTTTCAGAATGGAAAGTTTATAGGAAAATGCGCCTGCAAAACGGAGCATGCCGCTGATGCGCGGCGTAAAGTGCGGTGCGTCCGGCTCGAAACGGCGCGTTTCAAGCGCCTGTTCAAAGGTTTTTCCGGCCCCAAGCGCGTCGCGGATCGTATCGGTCTGGTCGCCGTTTGTGACCACTGTTATACCGGGAAGCGTGCGAAGCGGCGAATACAAAATCAGGCTCGCGTCCGCTACTTTGCCCGCGTCCAGAATACGAATGTCGAGATCGTCCCCGCTTTTTACGAACGCGCGGCTCCGGCTCCCGGCGCTTCGCCCCATAATAAAATATGCCAGCGCCGCTTTTTTGCCGTCCGGGCTGAGCCCGAGCACGATGCCGCGGCCCGGATACGTGTTTTCTGCCAGCAGGTCGTTTAGTTCCCGTTGTTTCATGAAAAAGCCTCTCTTTCCATCTGTTTTGACAAATCCGCGCAGACGATTTCGGTCGCCGCCGGGAGCAGTTTCCACTCCGCCTGCTCCATGACGCGCCTTTGCAGCGTCTCCGGCGTATCGCCGGGCAGCACGGCAACGGACTTCTGCATCAGGATGCGGCCGCCGTCGGGCACTTCGTTCACCATGTGAACCGTTGCGCCCGTGACGGATTCTCCCGCGGCAAGCACCGCCGCGTGCACCTTCAGCCCGTAAAAACCCTTGCCGCAATACGACGGAATCAGCGAAGGATGCACGTTTAAAATCCGGTCGGGGTATCGTTCCACAAAAGCGGCGCTCAAAATCTGCATGAATCCCGCAAGGACGACAACGTCGACGCGATGCGCCGCCAGAACCGACAGCAGGCTTTCCTCGAACGCCTCCCGCGTTGGAAACTCCGCCCGCGCCACCGTTGCGGTCGCGATTCCCGCGCCTTTTGCGCGCTCCAGCGCGCGTACGCCGGGTTTGTTTGAAACGACAAGCGCCAGCTCGCCGCTTTTGAAGATGCCGCTTTCCCGTGCGTCGATGAGCGCCTGAAGATTGGTGCCGCTGCCCGAAACCAAAACGGCGACGCGTGGTTTCAGCATAGCGTTACGCCCTCTTCGCCCCTGACCACCTCGCCGATGCAATATGCTTCCACGCCTTCGGCGTTCAGGAGTGCGATCGCGCGGTCGGCCTGTGCGGCGGGAACGGTCAGCGTCATGCCGACGCCCATGTTGAACGTGCCGAACATCTCGCGTTCTTCGATGTTGCCGAGAGACGCCAACAACCGGAAAACGGGTAAAATCCGGACGCGCTGCTTCTCGATTCGCGCGGAAAGTCCGGCCGGCAAACTGCGCGGGATATTTTCGTAAAAACCGCCGCCGGTAATGTGCGCGGCGGAATGTACTTCAACTTTTTCAATCAGCGAGAGCACGGGCTTTACGTAGATACGCGTCGGCGTAAGCAATTCTTCACCGAGCGTTTTTCCAAGCTCCGGCCGGAATTCCTCAAACTTTGCGCGTTCCATCGGTATGAGCTTTCGTACCAGCGAAAACCCGTTGGAGTGGATGCCGGACGACGCCAGCGCGACGATCGCGTCGCCCTCGGCGGCGCGGCCGCTCTCGATCATCGCGCTTTTTTGCACGATGCCGACGCAAAAGCCCGCAAGATCGTATTCGCCTTCGGCATAGAAGCCCGGCATTTCGGCGGTTTCTCCGCCGATCAGCGAGCAACCCGCCTGCTTGCAGCCGTCCGCAACGCCCTTTACGACGCTCGCGGCAACCTCCGGGACCAGCTTCCCGGTCGCGATGTAGTCGAGGAAAAACAGAGGCTTCGCGCCATGGCATACCACGTCGTTTGCGCACATCGCCACGCAGTCGATCCCGACCGTGTCGTGCCGGTCCATAACGAACGCGGCCTTGAGCTTGGTGCCGACGCCGTCGGTGCCGGAGACGAGCACATCGTTGCCCAGCGCATACATGCCGCCGAACGAGCCCAGCCCCTGCAAGACATTCCCGTCGAACGTGGATTCGGCGTAAACTTTCATCTGCTTGACGGCGCTGTAGCCCGCCTCCACGTTTACGCCGGAATCTTTGTATGTAATCGGCATTACCGTCTCCTTATCGATCCAATAGATTTTTTTTGCCGCATTTTAAAAGCTCCGACACGTCCTCCGGATATTTGCCGTTGAAGCAGCCCGCGCAAAAATTGCACGCGGCGCCCTCGACGGTTTTTTTGAGGTCGTCGAAACTTAAATAGCTCAGCGAATCCGCGCCGATGTATCTGCGGATTTCTTCAACGGAGTGGCTCGCGCCGATGAGCTGCTCGTGGGACGAGGTGTCGATCCCGAAATAACACGGGTGCGTGACCGGCGGCGAACTCACGCGCAGGTGCACTTCCTTTGCGCCCGCGGTTCGGAGCATCTCTACGATGCGCTTGCTTGTCGTTCCGCGCACGATGGAGTCGTCCACGAGCAGAACGCGCTTGCCGCGCACGTTGCGCTTGAGCACGCTGAGCTTCAGGGAGACGTCCATCTCGCGGCGGTCCTGGGAAGGCTCGATGAAGGTGCGCCCCATATAGCGGTTTTTCGAGAGCGCGACGATAAAGGGAAGCCCTGCCTGCCTGGCGTACCCCATCGCGGCGGGGAGCGAAGAATCCGGCACCGCGGCCACGACGTCCACGTCGGCGGGAGACGAAACGGCCAGCAGCTCGCCTGCGCGTTCGCGCGCCTTGTGGACCGAAATGCCGTCGATATCGGAATCCGGCCTGGCAAAATACACATATTCAAAGATACAGAGCGCCGTGTCCGAAGCGTGCACGGCCTGGTGGGACGTCAGGCCGCTTGGGCCCACCGCGATGATTTCCCCCGGGCGTACGTCGCGGATGAACTCCGCGCCGATGGTATCGAACGCACAGGATTCGGAAGCAAAAATATACGCGCCGTCGAGACTGCCGAGCGCGAGCGGACGCATGCCCTTCGGATCGCGGACGCCGACGACCTGATCACGCGTCATCAGCACGAGCGCATAGCTGCCCTTCAGCCGTTCCGTCGCCTTCACGACGCTTCCGACCAAATCCGAGATGCCGTTTTTTGCAATCAGCGCGCCGACGACTTCGGAATCGGTGGATGTTTGAAACGTTACGCCCTCGTTTTCGAGCTCCGCGCGCAGCTCTCTTGCGTTGATGATGTTGCCGTTGTGCGCAAGCGCGAGCGGACCGCCGGAGGATTCAACGAGCAATGGCTGCGCGTTGGTCAGCGACGTGTCGCCCATTGTGGAGTAGCGTACGTGGCCGACGGCCAGGTTTGCACCGCTTAGCAAGACGAGGCTGTCGCGAAATTTCCCACTGACCAATCCCATCTCTTTGCAGCATTCGATGCGCTTCCTATGCGCGACGGCGATGCCCGCGCTCTCCTGACCGCGATGCTGGAGGGCGAAGAGCCCGTAATACGCCGCTTCGGCGGCGTCGATCCCGCTGCCGTTGCAATAGATGCCAAAAACGCCGCATTCTTCGTTCATGCGGTCGCGCTCGGGCTTGAGCCGATCATATGCTTCTGGCAGTCGTATGCGAAGCGGCATGCTATTCTCCCATCAACCGTTGAATGATCTCGCGATAGGCTTCTTCCACCTCGCCGAGGTCGCGGCGAAAGCGGTCCTTGTCCAGCTTCTTGCCGGTGCTCTTGTCCCAGAAGCGGCAGGTGTCCGGCGAGATTTCGTCGGCGAGCACGACCGCCCCGTCGCAGCGGCCGAATTCGAGCTTGAAGTCGATCAGTTCGATGCCGAGCGCGTCGAGGTAAGCGCGCAGGATATCGTTGATTGCGAAGGAATATTCCTTTACTTTTTCCATTTCGTCGTCCGTGGCGAGGTTCAGCGCGCGGATGTAGTAGGAATTGATGAACGGATCGCCGAGTGCGTCGTTTTTATAGCTGTATTCGAGGATGGGGCAGGCCAGCGCGCTCCCTTCCGAAACGCCCATGCGTTTGGAGAAGCTGCCGGCGGCGCGATTTCGGACGATCACTTCGACGGGCAGGATTTCGACGCGCCGGACCGCGGTTTCCCGGTCGGAAAGCTGCTCGACAAAGTGGGTCGGGATGCCTTTACCTTCCAGCAGACGGAAAAAATGATTGGACACCTTGTTGTTGACCACGCCTTTACCGGCAATCGTCCCCTTTTTCAGCCCGTTGAACGCCGTCGCGTCGTCCTTGTAATCGACGATGACGATCTTTGGGTCGTCGGTTGCAAACACCTTTTTAGCTTTTCCCTCGTAGATTTGTTCGAGCTTTTTCATATCGTTTCAATCTCCTTCTGCAGCGTTTCATCCGCTTCGATGGTTTTTTTCGCCAGGGCTTGCGCATATCGGTCGAGTTTTTGCGCCAGGTCGCCGTCTTCCAGCGCGAGGATGCGGACGGCGAGCAGCGCCGCGTTGGATGCGCCGCCGATCGTGACCGTTGCGACGGGAACGCCCTTCGGCATCTGTACGGTGGAGAGCAGCGCGTCGAGCCCGCCCAGGTCGTGCGAGCTTGCCGGCACGCCGATCACCGGCAGACGCGTGTGCGAAGCCAGAACGCCCGCCAGATGCGCGGCCTTGCCCGCGATCGCGATCAGCGCGCCGTATCCGTCCGCTTCGACGCTGCGGACGAAAGCGACCGTTTCATTCGGCGTTCTGTGCGCCGAAAGCACGCGCGCGGAGGACGGGACGCCGAAATCGGAAAGCGTTTGGAGCGCTTCCCTTGCAAGCGGCAAATCCGAAGCGCTCCCCATGACGACGGCTACCTTTTTCATTTCAAACTCCCTTCATAAAAACCAAAATAGGCCCGCTGATAAACGGGCGCTAAAATTTCATTCGCAACAGCGTATGCTTGATGACGCCGCCGATGTAGTACTGCGACGAATACAAAATCGGCATGCCTTCCGTGTCGTAATCCAGCTCGTCAAGATACAGCAGCGGCACCCCTTCGTCCACGCGGAATATTTCCGCCAGTTCGGCGTTTGCAACGGCGGGCTGCACTTCGGTGATGTCCATGTACGGTTCCAAATCACAGTATTCCTTCAAAAACGAAAAGATCGGCGCTTTCAGAGCCTGCTCGCCGTAATCCTTCCGCTTGACGAGGGAAAGCGGGATGTAGTCCTCGCAGTAGATCGCGGGGTCGCCGTTTGCGCCGATCAGACGGACGGCGCGCAGGACCGCATCGCCTTCGGGAATCGCGAGACGCGCGGCAACGGTTTCCGCAGCCGGGACCGTTTCGTGTTTTGTAAGCAGGAGGCTCGGCGCATAGCCGGACTGGGCGATCATGTCCATAAACTCGATCTCCATGTCCATGCGCACCTTAACGGCGAGCACGTGGCGGTTGATCATCGTCCCGACGCCCTGCCGCCTGCTGATGAATCCTTCCCGCTCCAGCTGCGCAAGGCTGTCCCGCAACTGCGTCCGGCTGATGTCGAGGCGCTCGGCCAGGACGTCTTCCCTCGGCAGCATGTTGGAATAGCGGTAAACGCCGTCTTTCATTTCCCGCAGCAGCCGGATCCGCACGGACTGCATCTGCGTGGTTTTGCTCATAACGAAAGAGCCTCCGGGTTTCTAAATGTATTACCAATAAGTAATACCAATTTAGATTTGACTTTAGCACATCCGCCCCGGTTTGTAAAGCAGGCAGCGGACGTATTTTTTGGTTTTTTATACGTGGGCGAAGCAAAGCCTCTATGCGGCGCAAACGGATTGCGGACGTTCCTGCGCATTTTGTTTTCAGACGGGAGCAACAAACGATAAAACGTGTATTTATGCAACAATATTTTCCCAAACAGAGAATGGCGACCACTTTTTATAACAAAATTTAAAAATCCCGCATATTCACAGTGAATTTTTAGCTGACAACGTAACTGCCGGCTGTGCAAAAACCTGGAACTTTTCTAAAAAGCATAAATATTTATTATATATGCATAAATATAATTAGCTTTCCTCTTTGATCCGAGTGTGGTATATTACTCGCTAAGGCAAAGCGGCCTGCCTTGCAAACGGGTCGCGACAGATAGAGACGACAATAAGCCAAGGGGGCGATACGAGTGGAAAAGCATAGATATCTCACTCTGGAAGACGGCAGGGTCTTCGAAGGGAAAGCGTTCGGCGCGGACGGGCGGGTCGAAGGTGAAATTGTTTTTACAACGGCCATGACCGGGTATTTGGAGACGCTGACCGATCCAAGCTATTACGGGCAGATGGTCGTTCAAACATTTCCGTTGATTGGAAATTATGGGGTCATTCCCGCCGACTTTGAAGGCGGAGCCCCCGCGTTAAAAGCGTATATCGTGCGTTCCTGGTGTCAGGTGCCTTCGAACTTTCGCAGTGAAGAAGACCTTGACGCCTTTTTGTTATCGCGCGGCGTCGTCGGACTTTGGGATATCGACACGCGCGCGCTCGTCAGGATCATACGAGAGCGCGGCGTGATGAACGCCGTTATTTCCGACCGTCCCGAAACGGACGAGCGGGCGCTCAGGGCGTTAAGCGCCTATCGGATCGAAAACGCGGTAAATTCCGTTAGTTGCCATTCTGCCGAAATCATGCGCGCGGAAAACGGCAAACGCAACGTCGTGCTGTGGGATTTCGGCGCAAAACGGAACATACGAAACGAACTGATCAAACGCGGCTGCAACGTAACGAGCGTCGCGGCGAACGCCACGGCGGCTGACATCCTCGCGCTGAAGCCGGACGGGGTCATGCTCTCCAACGGTCCGGGGGACCCCGCCGAAAACACCGGCGTGATCCGCGAGCTCGCCGAACTCTGCAACGCGAAAACGCCGATTTTCGGCATTTGCCTCGGCCACCAGTTGCTTGCGCTTGCGCGCGGCGGACAGACGATGAAACTCAAGTACGGGCATCGCGGCGCAAACCAGCCCGTTCAGGAGAGCGCGACGGGAAAAGTCTATATTACGAGCCAGAACCACGGCTACGCCGTAACGACGGAGGATGTGCTGCCGAAAAACGCTGCGGTCAGCTTCAATAATCTCAACGACGGCACCTGCGAAGGGCTGGATTATACCGATATGCCCGCGTTCTCCGTGCAGTTCCATCCGGAAGCCTGCGCGGGCCCGCTGGACACGCGGTACCTGTTCGACCGGTTTATCGAACTCATGGACGGGCAATCCCTGGAATAGCAGACGGGAGATGCTCAAAGAGCTTTATCGCATACGGAAGGAGAAAACAGTATGCCCCTGAATAAAACTGTCAAGCGCGTTATGGTCATCGGTTCCGGCCTGATCGTCATCGGTCAGGCCGCGGAATTCGACTATGCGGGAACGCAGGCCTGCCGCGCGCTGAAAGAGGAAGGGCTGGAAGTGATTCTCGTCAATTCCAATCCTGCGACGATCATGACCGACCAGGCCATGGCGGATTGCGTCTATATCGAGCCCCTGACGCTGACCACCGTTCGGCGCATCATAGAAAAAGAAAAGCCGGACAGCCTCTTGTCCACGCTCGGCGGGCAGACAGGGCTGACGCTTTCGATGCAGCTTGCGAAGGATGGCTTCCTTGAAAAACATAACGTGCAGCTGCTCGGCGCAAATCCGGAAACGATCGCCAAAGCCGAGGACCGCCAGATGTTCAAGGACACGATGATCTCCATCGGCGAGCCGATCATCCCGTCCGAAGTGGTGACGGACGTAACGGCCGCGCTCGAATATGCGGAAGAAATCACCTATCCCGTGATCGTGCGCCCGGCGTTTACGCTCGGCGGCTCCGGCGGCGGGATTGCACAAACGCGTGACGAGCTGAAGGAAATTGCGGAGAACGGATTGCGCGCGTCTCCGATCACGCAGATTCTGGTGGAAAAATGCGTTTCCGGCTGGAAGGAAATCGAATTCGAGGGCATGCGCGATAAAAACGGCAACGTCATCACGATCTGCAGCATGGAGAATTTCGACCCGGTCGGCGTGCACACGGGCGACAGCATCGT
>CAYUUB010000036.1:0-12027 GCA_964447725.1 uncultured Oscillospiraceae bacterium | reverse complement strand
AGGAAGAATAATACCAGCATCTGCGGCACGAAGCCGATCACCGCGCCGACGCCGCCGATGATGCCGTCCACGATCAGCCCGCTCAGCCAGGGCGCGACGTTCACCGCCTCGAACCAGGCCGAAAGGTTCCCGGCGATCCACTCGCCAAAGAGCGTGTCGTTGGTAAAGTCCGTCACGATCGAACCGACGGTCGTCACCGAAACATAGTACACGAGGAACATCACGACGGCAAAGATCGGCAGCGCGAGCCAGCGGTTCGTCACGACGCGGTCGATCCGGTCGGACGCGCTGAGTTTGACACCCCTGCGCTTTTTAATGACGCTCTTGTCGACCACGCGGCTGATATAAGCGTACCTCTGGTTGGTAATGATGCTCTCCGCGTCGTCGTCGAGCTCCTTTTCACAGTCCGCGATATGGTCCTCGATGTGCGCCTTGGTCTCCGCGTCCAGCTTGAGCTCCAGAAGCACCTTTTCGTCCCGTTCGAACAGTTTAACGGCGTACCAGCGCAAAAGCCGCGGATCGACCGTATCCTGAATCGACTCTTCGATATGCGCGATCGCGTGCTCGACGCTGCCGGAAAATACATGCGGCGGCTCGCCGCTCTTCGGCTTTTTCGCAAGGGCGATCGCCTTTCGCGCAACGTCCTTCGAGCCGTACCCCTTGAGCGCCGAAGTCTCGACGACCTCGCAGCCGAGCGCCTCGCCGAGCCGCTTTAAGTCGATCACGTCGCCGTTTTTACGCACGACGTCGATCATGTTCAGCGCGATCACGGTCGGAATGCCGAGCTCGAGCAGCTGCGTCGTTAAGTACAGGTTCCGCTCCAGGTTCGTCCCGTCTACGATATCGATGATCGCGTCCGGCCGTTCGCCGACCAGATAGTTGCGCGCAACGACCTCTTCAAGCGTGTACGGCGAGAGCGAATAGATGCCCGGCAGGTCCTGCAGGACTACGTCGCCGTATCCCTTGATTTTTCCTTCCTTCTTTTCGACCGTGACGCCCGGCCAGTTCCCCACATACTGCGCACTGCCCGTCAGGTCGTTGAACATCGTGGTTTTTCCGCTGTTCGGGTTGCCTGCGAGCGCAATTTTAATTGCCATGTCGTCCTCCTTCTTTCCTCAAATCATCCGTTCTGCTGTTTTCAAGCCATTATAGAATTTCCGGCATTTTAGTTAGACGTATCTAACCTCCGCCCCCAAAAAGCGCGGCTCCCGCCGCTTGTTTCATCAAACGATTTTTCCGTTACTCCACCTGAATATTTTCCGCGTCGCCTTTGCGCACGGAGAGCTCGTAGCCACGGACGGTCACCTCCATCGGATCGCCGAGCGGCGCAACCTTGCGCACGTAGACTTCGATGCCGTTGGTGATGCCCATGTCCATGATGCGCCGTTTGAGCGCGCCCTCGCCATGGAGCCTGACCACCTTCGCAGTCTCGCCGATCTTTACATCCCGCAGTGTCTTCATTCCCGTTTCTCCTCTCTTTGTCTCTTGCTTGCCAGCTTTTTCCGTCAATTTTTCTATCTCGCGTTTGTCCTGTCATGCGTCCCGGTCATGCTTTTCATATCATGATACGGTTCGCCATGCCGCGGTTGAGCGCGACCCGGCAGTCCTTGATCTGCAGGATCATGTTCCCGCCGATCTCGCTGACGACCGTCACGCGTTCGCCGACGACAAAACCCATTTCCGCAAGGTGCGATCGTACTTCGTCCTTCCCGGTGATTTTCTGGATATAGTTCGTTTCTCCCTGCTTTGCCATCGTCAAAGGCATCATGCAAGCGCCTCCGTTCCTTTCTTTCGCGTCTTCTGTCACCCGTCAGTTAGACGCGTTTAACTCTTCTTCCCGGGAAGTTTACACCTTTTAACTTGTGTTGTCAATCCCGTATTTCAAAATTTCGCGCAGACCGTCGCACTCTTCGCAGCATTCGGCGGCCGCCGCAACGATCTCCGTCCGGCATTTTCCCTCTCGGGATAGACGCCGGTTTCCAGAATTTGCTTGAGATACACGTTGTCCCGCGCCATATCCTCCTGAATCAACCGCCAGTTCGCGCGTCGTTTTGCCAGTATATCGAACAGCAGGCGGTTAACGAATTTCCCTTTGCGCGTATTCGGCAGGCCGAATTCTTCAATATGCGTAAAGCTGCATCCGCTTCCGGACCTTCCGCCAATGAAATAAATGTGCGATAAGCCGGACATCGTTTCAAACATGATCCGGAATCCGTTTTCATTCTTTTCGTGACACCGGATGACGCCGCCGATACGATAGTTCACGCGCTGCACGCGTTCTCGGAAACGCACTTTGTCGCCGACGGCGAACCCACCGGTCACCGTTTGAAAACGCCTGTGGCACGGGCTCCATTTTACAAAATTCCGGTCGAGCTTCAGCAGCCAGCCGTACAGTTCGTTCAGCGGCACGGCGATTTCGACCGATTCGATCAGTGTGACCATGCGTTTCCCTCCTCGTCCGCGTCGGGTGGACGTTCTTGTCTGTCTAAACGTAGTTAAAACCATCTAACTCTTTCGCTACGGAGTTTATACCATCTAACTATTCTTGTCAATCCCCTTTTTACTTGCGCGCCTTTGCGCGCCTTGCTACAATAGATTTGTTCCTGCGTCGGCTTTGCCGCGCGGACAGTCTCTCTTTATGAAAGGGAATCATACGTTATGAATCGTTACGCTGTTGAAAACCTCTTCGGTATCGAAGGGTTCAATATCGCCTGGTATGGCGTGATCATCGCGTCCGGCATGGTGCTCGGCATTCTGCTTGCGAGCCTGCGGGCGAAAAACCGCGGCTACAAGTCGGACGTGATTCTGGACTTCGTTCTGCTGGCGATTCCGCTTGCCGTTATCGGCGCGCGGCTGTACTACGTCGCCTTCGAGTGGGAAAACTACGCGGACAATCTGTTAAAAATCTTCGCGATCAATCAGGGCGGCCTCGCCATCTACGGCGGCGTGCTCGGCGGCCTGCTCGCGGCGGTAATCATCACGCGCATTAAAAAATTCCCGTTTCTGACGCTGATCGACCTTTGCGTGCCGAGCCTGATCCTCGGGCAGGCGATCGGCCGCTGGGGAAACTTCATCAATCAGGAAGCGTTCGGCAACCTCATAACGAACCCGAACCTCCAGTTCTTCCCGTTCGCGGTGTACATTCAGGCCCTCGGCGAGTGGCATCAGGCGACGTTCTTTTACGAAAGTATGTGGAACGTGGTCCTGCTCGTCGTCGTGCTGGTACTTGCCGACCGCCGTGTAAAAGACGGCACGCTGCTTGCGACCTATTTCATCGGTTACGGGATCGGGCGCTGTTTGATCGAGGGGCTGCGCACGGACAGTCTGTACCTCTTTGCGAACATCCGCGTGTCGCAGTTGCTTTCGGCGATCCTCATCGTCATCGGAATCGCGATGCTGGTGCTGATCAAAAAGAACATAATCAAACAAAAACCCTACGACGGAAAATATCTGCTGAGCTACGAGGAAGAACCGAAGTAAACGAAAAAAAACGGCGCAAGCCGTTTTTTAGCCTGTCAAAAAAGTCCAGGGGATTGTTAAGGGTCGCAACCCTTAACCCGTATATTCCGGCTGCGGCGGTTGAACCGCCGCAACGGATCGCCCGTTTCGGGCGGTTTCTCCGTGCGTTTTGCCGCCCGGGAGCCCGAAGGGCGAGAGGCAAAACGTGGTTATCCCGTCAAAAAACGGCGCAAGCCGTTTTTTTATTGCCCCCTTTCCAAAGAAAGCGGGCAAAGGAACTCCTGCCTGGCGAAGCGCGCTTCCCCCCGCGAATAAACAGACGCTTTTATTTCGCTTTCTCTTTAGAGAAAACCATGCACCATGTCTTCAGGATCGCGACCTGCGTTTTGCCGTCCGTGATTTCGCCGGAAAGCACCTGGTCCACAAGCGTTTTGAGCGGGATGCGCTCCATCTGCAAAAATTCGTCCTCGTCCGTATGCGCCTGCTTATACGTCAGCCCCCTGGCGATATACATCCGGATGTTCTCGTCCAGAATCGCGACCGACGGGTAATACTCGCCGATGTACGTCAGTTCTTCCGCCTCCGCGCCGGTCTCCTCGGAAAGCTCGCGCCGCGCGCAGGCCTCGCAGGCCTCGCCGGGGTCGAGTTTGCCCGCGGGCACCTCCAGCAGCGTCCGTCCGAACGGATAGCGGAACTGCCGCACCATGAGCACCTCGCCTGCGTCCGTGAGCGGCACGATCGCGACCGCGCCGGGATGGCGCATCACCTCGCGCGTGGTCAGCTTGCCGTTCGGCAGGCGCACCGTGTCTTGAAACAGGTGCACGACCCTGCCTTTGAAAATCTCCTCGCTCGATACTTTTTCTTCCGTTAGTTCCTGCATGTCTCATCCTCCGCTTGTCGTCGTGTCATACTGATGCAATTTTATCACATCCGGTCAAGCGGATGCAGCGGATTTAATTTGTATGAAACAATTTTCGCCAATTCCATTGACTTTCCGTTCCTGCGCGGCATACAATCGATTTGTAACCAATCGACGATTCTTCTTTATCATCCTTTTCCCGCCCGCTTATATCCGTCGTATCGTTCAGCAGAAAACCGCGGCGTATGCCGTCCGATAAAAACCATATGGAGGTAACAAAATGAAACTTGGGTTTGTGAGCGCGATCGTTCCGGAGCTTACGTTCGAGCAGGTCGTGGATTTTGCAAGCGAGCAGGGCTTTGCCTGCGTGGAGATGATGTGCTGGCCGAAGGGCAAGGCGGAGCGCAGGTACGGCGGCGTGACGCACATCGAGATGGACGCGCTGGACGCGGCCAAGGCCGACTACATCCGTGAGTACAGCCAAAATAAGGGCGTCGAGCTCTCCGCTATGGGCTATTACCCGAACAACATGGACCCCGACCCGGAAAAACGCGCCTTCTTTCATGCGCACCTGAAAAAGGTCATCCGCGGCGCAAAGCTGCTCGGCGTGCACAATGTCAACACGTTCATCGGCCGCGACAAGGACATGAACCTGACCGACAGCTTCGAAGATTTCAAAAAGATCTGGCCGGACCTGATCAAGTTCGCCGAAGACAACGAGGTCAAAATCGGCATTGAGAGCTGCCCGATGTTCTTCACCATGGACGAGTGGCCCGCGGGCAAGAACCTGGCGGGTTCGCCGCGCATCTGGCGCGAGATGTTCGGCATCATCGACAGCCCGAATTTCGGCCTGAATTACGACCCGTCCCACCTCGTCTGGCAGCGGATGAACTATATCCGCCCGGTCTACGAGTTCAAGGACAAGATTTTCCACGTGCACATCAAGGACGCGCAGTTCTATCAGGACAAGATGGACGAGGTCGGTGCGCTCGCCACGCCGCTGGAGTATCACCTGCCGAAGATACCGGGCCTCGGCGACATCAACTGGGGCAAGTTCATCTCTGCCCTGCGGGACGTCCGTTTCAATGGCTGCGCGTGCATCGAGGTCGAGGATTACAGCTTCGAGGAGACCTACGAGGACCGCATCCTCGCGCTGCGCCAGTCGAAGACGTACATGAATCAGTTCATTCTTTAATTCCTTTCCCTGAAAAGAAGGGAAGCAAATTGCTTTTTAAAAAAGCAGCACGAAACGGCTTCATTACATATCAAAAGCCTTCCCGCCGGGAAGGCTTTTGTGCGTTTATCGTTTACAAGCGCGCGAGCGTATGGTATGAATAAAGTAGATTTTATACAGGGGTGGTTTATTATGTCCGGCCTCGAATCGAAACAGATGCTGCAAGTGATCCGTTTTCATGCGGCGCGCTATCCGCTTATGGAGCCGACCGACGCCGTCAAGCTCGTCTACCAGAGCGTGTTCGGCGGCGGACACCTGATCAAAGACACGCAGGCGAGTCTCGTGCGCCTTAGCGCCGAGCGCGCCGCGGCGAACACGCTGCCCGACATGCCGTTTGTCGAAATCGGCTGCGGCAGATCGCGCATGCACCTTGCCTCATATGCGCTGTCCACCCTGCCGGACGCGCTGCTCAACCGGATGTTCGTCCTTTCGGCGGACTCGCCCGCGGGCGGCATGCCGCAGTTTCGCGAAGCGCTCGAATTGCTTTCCTCGCTGGCAAAAGAAGGCACGTTCCGTTTTACGGAAGCCGAATTGGCAGACTATCTGCGCCCCTACGTCGGCTCCGGCTGCCCGATGGTCAGCCACAGCGAAATGTACCGCCGCGCATACCGTCCCGCATACCGCGTGGTCGACGCGGCATACGCAAACCTGCTTCCGGCCGTGGTTTCCATATGGCGGTCCGTCGCTTCCGGAGCGACGGGAACGCGCATCCCGCTTAGCGCGCTTAATGGACTGCCGCCGGAGCGTGCCTGCGCCCTCATACAGGCGCTGTTCGGCATGTCGGTCGTCGCACAGGCCGGTACGTCCGGCGCGCCGTTTCTGCTTGTCCGTCCATAACCGCCCCGGGATTCCTTTCCCGTTGCCCCATTCGATTCCTTGCTGGAATTTATTTTATAATGTATAATATTATTGTAATTCCACTGCCTTTATGCGTGCATAATCAGATCTATCCGCCCCCACTCGCCGGCCTCGTAAACTGGAGGTGAACCGACCATCATCGGATATGCATGCCATACTATCGCCGTGCCGGGTACGGACATTCGAAGCTGCGTGCTTAAAAACGCCACGCCGCAGCGGCTGGACGCGCTCATTTCGCATAATCTCGCTTCTCTCGAACATATGATCGACTACAACATCCGCAGCGGTATCCGGCTGTTGCGCATCAGCTCGGACCTGATTCCGTTCGGCTCCGGCATCGCCGCGCCTCTGGACTGGGAGTCGGCGTTTTCCGATCGCCTTTCCGGCATCCGCGAGAAGATCGCCATGTTCGGCCTGCGCGTTTCCATGCATCCGGGCCAGTACGCCGTGCTCAACTCGCCCGACGATTCCGTCGTTCGCCGCACCGTGGACGACCTCGCCTACCATGCGCGCGTGCTCGACGCGCTCGCGCCGGGCGCACGGCACAAGATCGTTTTGCATATCGGCGGGGCATATGACGACAGGAAATCCGCGCTGAATCGTTTTGCCTCGGAATACCGGAACCTGAGCGAAGCGGTCAGACGCCGGCTCGTACTGGAAAACGACGGAAGGGTCTACACCATATCGGACGTACTGGAGCTCTGCGCACGGCTCGGCGCGCCCGCGGTCTACGATAACCTGCACAATTTGCTCAAATCCGCCGACCCGAAAAAAGGCGACGCCTTCTGGATCACGCAATGCGCGCCAACCTGGCGGCAGCAGGACGGCGCGCAAAAGGTGCACTATTCCCAGCAACATCCTCAAAAGGCGAACGGTGCGCATTCCGACACGATCGGGATCGACGCGTTTCTGGACTTTTATCACAAACTGGCGGACGAAAAACCCGATATCATGCTGGAAGTAAAGGACAAAAACTTGTCCGCGCTCAAGTGCATCCTCTGCACGTCGCCGCATTCGGTCGCCGCGCTGGAATCGGAGTGGGCGAAGTATAAATACGCCGTGCTGGAGCGCTCGCCCGCATTGCGTCAGAACATCCGCGCGCTGCTTGAGGACAAGCAGTCCGACCGTTCGGTCGCATTTTACCGCATGATCGGGCGCGCGCTGGAAATCGCGCCGACCGTAGGCCGCGCCGTCGCCGCGGCCGAGCATGCCTGGAGGTATTTCAGACGCGACGCAACCCCGGCGGAAACAAGACGATTTTTGAACAAACGCAGGCTCTGCCTCCACGGCGAACTTCCGCCGCAACGGTTGAAAACCGAACTCTACCGCCTTGCCGTCAAGTATCAGAAGCATTATCTGCTGAATTCCTACTACTTCTCCCATTGAACATCCCCCAAATCAAAGCCCGATATCAGGCGTCCCGCCTGGCGAATGCTGCCCGTGTCTCTCTTCGAACGCAAACGTCCAAAGGAGGTCATTTATGGAAGCAAAAAAAACGTCCTTGCTGTTAAAGCTCGTCGTCGCGCTGTCGTTTGTCGTAATGCTCGCCGTCAACGCGCTCTCCGCCCTGCTGCCGCTCAACGGCGTCACGCCGCAGGATGTGTCCGCAATGTACCCGAACCTGTTCGTCCCCGCCGGGTACACGTTCTCCATCTGGAGCGTGATCTATCTCGCGCTGCTTTTGTTCACGCTCTATCAGCTCGGCCTGTTCCGCGGGAAAAAGCACCCCGGCGACGCGGACCTGCTGCGCAAAACCGCGGTGGTCTTCTCCGTCTCCTCGCTGGCGAACGTCTGCTGGCTGTTTGCTTGGCATTACGGGGCGATCCTGCTCTCCGTGCTCATCATGCTGTTCTTGCTGGCCTGCCTGATCGACCTGCGGTACATCACCGCGTCCAGGCCGCTCACCGCACGCGAAAAGCTGTTCGTCCAGATTCCGTTCAGCCTCTATTTCGGCTGGATCACCGTCGCAAGCATCGCCAATATCACCGCGCTGCTCGTCTCTGTTGGCTGGAACGGATTCGGCGTTTCGGACGTGACGTGGACCATCCTCGTGCTTGCGGTCGGCGCGGCCATCGGCATCCTCACGACGCTCCGTTTCCGCGATCCCGCCTATGCTCTCGTGCTCGTCTGGGCGTATATCGGCATCTGGATGAACCATGTCTCCGCGTCGGGGCACGGCGGCGCTTATCCGCAGATCGTCTTTGCCGCCGCAATCTGTGTCGGGTTGTTCGTCGTTGCGTTCGTGTTCTCGCTGTTGCGGAAAAAGGCCGCTTAGACGAAGCGTGTCCGGTTGCCTCTCCCTGATCGAAAGGCTGGTGAAGCGCTTATGTCCGGCCATTACGACGTCGTCGTCGCAGGCGGCGGGCTCGCGGGGTTGACCTGCGCGGCGTACTGTGTTCGCGCGGGTGCAACCGTTCTGCTTTGCGAAAAAAACGCAAAGACCGGCGGCCTCGTCAACACGTTCCGCCATCGGGGTTTTGCATTCGACGCCGGTATCCGCGCGTTTGAAGATTCCGGCGTGATCAGCCCGATGCTTGCCGCGCTGGGCGTCGAACTCCCGCTCGTAGAAAACCCCGTCTCCGTCGGAATCGGCGGCAAATGGGCGCGCCTGCACGATAAGGGCAGCCTTGCGGACTATGCCGCCCTGCTCAAATTCCATTTTCCCAGCGAAACAGAACGCATCGATCGCATCGCACAGGAAATCGGAACCGTTATGCGCTACATGGGCGTGCTCTACGGGATCGAGAATCCGCTATTTCTGGAAAATCGGCTCCGTGAGCCGAAATATCTGATAAAAACGCTGCTTCCATGGCTCGTAAAATACTCCGTCAATATGAAAAAAGCAGAGCGCCTCGACGCGCCGGTCCGGCGGCATCTTCAAACGTTCACGGACAGTAAACCCCTGATCGATATGATCTGCCAGCATTTCTTTGCCGACACGCCGGCGTTCTTCGCGCTGAGTTATTTCGGGCTCTACCTGGATTATCAGTATCCGCTCGGCGGGACGGGCGCGCTCGCGGAGCGCATGACGGAGCGGCTCCGCACGCTGGGCGGCGAAGTCCTGCTCGGTACGCCGGTGAAAAAAATCTTCCCCGATCGGCATCGGGCCGTGCTGGAAGGGCGCGGCGTCACGTACGGTTCTCTCGTCTGGGCTGCCGATCAGACGGCGCTTTACGACGCCGTGCGTTTTTCGCGTCCCTTACAGCCCGGCGAAAGGCAGCGCGCGATTGTGCAAGGAAGCGAGGGGATCGACTCCGTTTTGACGCTGTTTATTGCAACCGACCTGCCGCCGGAACATATTGGCGCCGTTTGCGGTGCGCACGCGTTTTACACGCCGGTCGCGACGGGCCTCTCTTCCCTCCCAAGCTGGCGGGACGCCGCCAAAGAGGGCGAGCCCGAGGCGGACAGCTGGGTGCGGCGTTTTCTGTCGCGCACAACGTATGAAATCTCCGTTCCCGTCCTTCGGGACCCTTCGCTCGCCCCGGAAGGCAAAACCGGCCTGATCGTCAGCACGCTGTTCGATTACCGCCTTGCGCGACGCTATGCGGAAGCGGGCAGGTACGACGCGTTCAAAGCGCTCTGTTCGGAGTATATCCTCGACGCGCTTGCGCAAACGATCTTTCCCAGCCTGCGAAAACACATCGAATTTTCATCCTGCGCAACGCCGCTGACCATCGAACGTGAAACCGGCAACCGGGACGGCGCGATCACCGGCTGGGCGTTTACAAACGCGCCTGTCCCTGCGGTCAGCCGCTTCCGGAAAATCAGGCGCGCTGTCGATACGCCGTTTCCGCACATCTATCAGTGCGGACACTGGACGTTCAGTCCGGCGGGGCTTCCGGTCGCGATCATAACCGGCAAGCTTGCCGCGGACACAGTCACAAGCAGGCGTGCCGGGAAAGGCGGCCCGTCATGACGCGCGATCTGATCGAGCTCATCATCATCCTCATCGGGTTCGGTATGACGTTTCTGCTGTTTTACCGTATCCCGGCGCTGCCGGATGCACCGGAAAGCCCGGAGCAAATTTCTATTTCCGTGATCATCCCCGCGCGAAACGAAGAGACGACTTTGCCGCTGTTGCTCGCCGACCTCGCCCGGCAGACGCTCGCACCGACCGAAGTCATCTGCGTGGACGACGCATCGACCGACGGCACGGCGGCCGTTGCAAAACGCTTTGGCGTACGCGTGCTTTGCATAGCGGAAAAACCCGACGGCTGGCTCGGCAAAAGCTGGGCCTGTCAAACGGGCGCGAACGTCGCCGCAGGCGAACTTCTGCTGTTTCTGGACGCGGATGTACGCCTTCGACCGGACGCGCTTTCGCGAATTGCCGCCGCATATCAAGCGAACAGGCAAACACTCTCCGTCCAGCCGTTTCACGAGGCGGTTGCGCTCTATGAACAGTTTTCGCTCTTTTTCAACCTCGTTCAGATTGCCGCAAACGGCACGTCGCTGAAGTCTCCCGTCAACCTCGGTCTTTACGGACCTGTCATCCTGATTGCGAAAGAAACCTATTTTGAAATCGGCGGGCACGAAAGCGTTAAGGACAGCATCGTTGAAGACATGTCGCTTGGCGAACTTCTGCGTAAGCGAAGCATCCCGTATCGCCTGTTCGTCGGCGATTCCGGCCTGTCGTTCCGCATGTACCCCTGCGGGCTCGGCTGTCTTTTGCAGGGATGGATCAAAAACCTTGCCGCCGGCGCGGCAAAAACACCCCCGTGGCTGTTTGCCGCCGTGTTTTTATGGATCGCCTCCGCCACGTCCGTCCCGCTGCATCTGTTTCGCGCGATTGCCGCGTATGATTGGCTGAGCATCGCCGTCTACGGCGCGCTATACTTCTGCTGGGTCGCGGCTGTTTTCATGCTTATGCGGCGCATCGGCAGGTTCCGGTTTGTCGCCGCGCTGCTCTATCCCCTTGCACTGGCCGCGTTTTTCGCGCTGTTCCTCGTCTCCATAATCAAGCGAATCTTCGGTTTCCGGGTTCGTTGGAAAGGACGGGCGATCCGCCCAAAACGGTAATTTTATGCAGGTTTTCTTTTTGCCCGAATGGGCGACGGTCCTTCTGTTTTTTATCGTATGGTTTATTTTGCAGGTCGGTGCGGCTCTGATTGCGCTGCGTGTTCCGGACAGCCGGCTAAGCCCCGACGCGTTCCTTTTCCGGACGCATCCTTGGGAAAACGACGGCCGCATATACGACAGGCTGCTTGCCGTCCGCCGATGGAAGGGATTGCTTCCGGACGGCGGTGCGGCATGGAGCAAACGAGGCTACCGCAAAAAGAAGCTGTCGGATCTCTCGCAGGAGAACCTCGAACGGTTCCTTTTCGAATCCGCGCGGGCCGAGCTGACGCACCTGCTCGCTATCGTTCCGTTTTGGGTATTCGGCTTCTTTGCGCCGCCGAACGTAATCTGGATCATGCTGGCGTACGCGGCGGTCGTCAACCTGCCCTGCATCGTTGCCCAGCGCTATAACCGTCCGCGTGTGCGCGCGCTGCTAAGGCGGCTTTATCCAGACAGCCCTTTAGCATGATCGCCCGCATAAAAACAGCCCGCTTTGAACAGCGGGCTTGAGGCCGTCAAAAAACTTGTTTTTTGACGGGCCAACCGCGTTTTGCCTTTCACC
>CAYUUB010000035.1:0-12336 GCA_964447725.1 uncultured Oscillospiraceae bacterium | reverse complement strand
GGGCATTCAAGAATCTGTTGCTTAGCATCCTGTCCGAAAAAGTGTTGCATTCCCATATAGGCACTTATATTTACGCGGACATTGAGGTTAAGAACGCTATTCCTCGTATTGTGTCAGATGAACTTTTTTTAAAGGTGCAGCAGATGATGGAGAAAAACAAAAAGGCTCCTGCCCGTTCAAAGGCAAATGCCGATTATATTTTGACGACCAAGCTTTTTTGCGGCATGTGCAAAAGCATGATGACCGGACACAGCGGCACGGGAAAAAGCGGAAAAACTTATTATTACTATGCCTGTGTGCAGGCAAAGAAAGGCCAGTGTACTAAAAAGACCGTAAACAAGCAATGGATTGAAGACCTTGTCGTTCATGAAACCCGCAAGCTATTAACCACGGAACGAATCAATTTGATTGCGAAGGAAGTCGTTGCACTGGCTAAAAGCGAAAGCAACACATCCGAACTGAACCGCCTAAAACGATTGCTCAGCGAGAACGAAAAGGCCACGCGTAATCTGATCAAAGCTTTGGAGCAAGGCCAAGTGGTCGATGTTATTTCGAATCAAATCAAATTCAGGCAACAAGAAAAACAAAATCTCGAAAATGCTATTGCAGAGGAATCTTCGAAGTATCCGGTGCTTACCGTTCAGGAAGTGCGCTTTTTCTTGCACCGACTGCAAAAAGGCGATATCAACGACATGAAGTACAGAAAGACCCTTGTCGATGTTTTAGTGAATAGAATATATCTCTATGACGACAAAATGACCATCCTGTATAATACACAAGATGGTCAAAAGTCTTTCCCTCTAGAGCAAACGTGTTTGCCTAAGGGTCATTTGGTGGAGCATGGGGGATTCGAACCCCCGACCTCAACATTGCGAACGTTGCGCGCTACCAACTGTGCTAATGCCCCAAGCCGCTTGATTATGATACAACAAGCCCTATCAAAATGCAAGGGCTTTTCTTTAAAATCTTCGGCACGATTTTTGCCCTCAATTCCATAGCGGCGGGAAGACGCCGGGGTCTGCTTGATGGCCCGAAAGCCGGCAATCCGTCAAAAATCATCTTCGACTGCGGTCGTTTGTCGGACGAAGCACCTGCATGTGCGGATGGTTCCCGTGTTGCGATGCTTCACTCTGAGGGTCCGCGCCGTTGCGCAGCTGGTTGATCAGCGCATATGCTTCCGCGAACGTGTCCGCCAGCCGGTCCGCAATCTGCGGCGGGATTCCCGGTTGCTGCTGACCCGGCGGCTGCTGCCGCGTATACGTTTCCTTCGCCGGGGTATGCTCGCTTTCCGAGCGTCCCTCGACCGTCGCCATGTAGGCGTAGTTTCGCGCTTCGTCGCGCTCGGCGGTCAGACGCGTGTTTTCTGCGCGTAGCCGGCTGACCTCCTCGCGCATGCGCGCGCTTTCATCGACGAGGTGCGCGCGTTCCTTCTTCCAAGTTTCGCCGACGCTCGCCGCCTGGGAAAGCGCGCCCCTGAGCTGCTGTACTTCGCGCTCCAGCGTCTGCGTGCGTTCGTTTGCCGTGCGTACGCCGTCCACCGCGCCGCGCAGCCGTTCATATCCCTGCCGCTCCGCTTCATATTTTTTAATATGCGAAATCAGCGTCGATATCCTTGCGCCCGCTTCGTTTAGCTCGTTTTCCTTTTGCGCAAGCGATTCCTTCAGGGTATTCATCGCGCAGTTGCGCGCTTCAATTTCGCTTTTTACGGACGCAAGCTGATCAAGCAGGCCTTCCTGTTCCCGCTTCGCCGCCTTCGTCTGCTGGACGGAGGCCATCTTCAGTTCGTCAAGACATTCACGCACCTCGTCCGGGTCGTAGCCGTGCAGCACGCGATGAAAACGCGCGTCCGCATCCATGCGGTTGCGCAGCGCGTCCACGCCTTCGTTGCGGTTGCCCCGTTCGCCGCCCATTTACACTACCTCCAGTCGGTCTCCTTTGTAGATGCCCTTTCTCTTTGCGTCCCCTGCCTGCAATTCCAGCACGTGCCTCGCGCCGCGTTGCCCGGGCCATGCTTTGCCGCGCGGCAGAGCCGCGTCCACGCGCAGGACAACGCCCGCTTTATCGAGATAGACCGCGTCGATTTCGTACGCCATGCCGAACGTATGGATGCTGCTGCACGGGGTTAAAATCAGCCCCTCGTCTTCGCGCAGTTCCCGCCCGAGCAATCCGCGCAGCCGCAGAAAGTAATGATTCGCATTGATCGCATGAACGAGCGTCACGCCGTTTTTCCTGATCTCGACCGTCCTCATGTTTTCGCTCCTGCCTTTTTTGTTCTTTCGGTGCAAAATGCAATCCATAGCATTGCCGCGCTTCGGCTATCGGTTATTTAAATGTGGTTATCAGGTTGACCGCCGCAGGCCCCAGTAAAATGATGAAGATCACCGGAAAAATAAACATGACCGTCGGCAGCATGATTTTGATTGGTGCCTTCGCCGCTTTCGCCTGAATGCGCTGTTTGCGCTCCACGCGCAGCCGTTCGGACTGCGTGCTGAGCACGCTCTTGACCGAAACGCCGAGTTGCTCCGCCTGCAGCATCGCGGTGACGAACGCGGAAAGCTGCTTGACGTCACAGCGGTCCGCCATCTCCTTGAGCGCAACCTTGCGCGAAACGCCCATCTGGATTTCCTTGATCGCGCCGTTGAGTTCCGCCAGAACGACCGATTTGTTCTTGGAGTACTGTCTGACGATCGCAGCGTCAAGGCCCAGCCCAGCCTCCACGCTGACCACCAGCAGGTCCATCACGTCCGGCAGGTCGCGGACAATCGCTTCCTTCCTGCGCTTGACGCGGTTTTTCAGGTAGAAGTTCGCCCCGAATACCGGGATGCAGACCGTGACGACCAGGATCAGCATCCGATACGTCTGATCGAACGGAAGCACAAGGAACAGGATCGCCCCGCCCGCGAGGAACACCAGCGCAAGCATGCTTTTTACAAACGAAAACTCCTGTACGCTCAGGTTGATACCGGCGCTTTTGAGTTGCTTTGCGAGCTTGACGTTCGCTTTGTTCGGCCCGGGCGAACGGCTCTTGACCGCAAGCCGTTTCACGCGTTCGGAGAATTTTTTTACCACCGGCCGCAGCACGCGCTCGGAAAACGATTTTTTCAACTCCTCGTCGCCGTAAGAGCGTTCCGTGTCCTTAACCTGCGCAAAGCGGCGCCGCATCGCGTCGCCTTTGCGGCCAAGGCCGTTGAGCAGCGCAATAAATACGAAAAATACCGCTAAGGTACACGCAAGCACGACCAGCCGCATTGCAAATCCTCCGTTTCAAATTTCCTGTCCATGGTTTAACCGGCGGAACGTTCGGTCCGTCCCGATACGGCCGTATTCGCAAAACCGCGCGCTACATCTTGATGTTGACGATCTTTCGAACGATCGAAAAACCGATCGCTTCCAGTACGACTGAAACGATCAGCATGATGCGACCCGTTTCGGTCGTAAAAAACATGTCCACATAATCGGGATTGATAAACATCAGCAGCACGATGATAAAGATCGGCAGCGCGCCGACGATATATCCGCTGAGCGTCCCCGCGGCGGTCAGTGTCTTGATTTCGCCGCGCAGTTGGATACGCTGATTGATCGTGTCGGAGATGTTTTCCAGGATCACGGCAAGATTACCGCCGATCTGGCGCTGAATGACGACCGCGGAGCACATCAGGTCGAGGTCCTGGTTCTTCGTGCGTTCGACAAGCCGGTTCAGGCTCGCTTCCAGCGGCATGCCAAGCTGCGTTTCGCGATAAACGCGCATAAATTCGCGCGAAATCGGCTCCTCCATCTCCTCGGCTACGTTTTTCAGCGCCGTCTGGAAGGAAAGGCCTGCGCGCAGCGCGTTGCAAATGATGTTCATCGCGTCGGAAAGCTGCTTTCCCAGCACCGCCAGCCTGCGGTTGCGCTTGATGACGATAAAGCCGATCGGCGCCGCGGCGCCGACGATCACCAGGCCGATCGAAAGACTCATCGGCGCGCCCAGGAACAGCGCCGCAGCGGGAATAACCGCGCCGGTGATCACCCAGATGGTGATGAACTCCTCCGCGCGGAGCGCGACGCCCGCAACGTACAATTCGTCCGCAAGCTTGTCCAGCCTGCGCAAACGGGTACGGCTCCCTTTTGTACGGCTCCTGCGCGTCCGCGTACTCTCAAAGCCGGTATCGAACAGCTTTTTTACGCGCTCTTCCATCGCGCGCTCGTTCCGCGTGCGGAGCATCGCCAGCAAATAGAATACGAAAAACGCCGCAACGCCGCTTACGAATACCACGATCGTTTTCATCATCGGGCGTTTCCGCCTCCTTTCCGGTCAGCCGTTTTCCACCGGCGTATTATTTTTCGTCCGCTCAGGCGAACCATTCGTCCTTCACGCCGGCGCCGCTTATAGACAGCTTATCGCAGCAGTGCGGCTTGATCCCGCTAGCGCGGAAGCGCCCCTGCGAACGCCCGTCGCCGTACTCGTAGCGGAAGATTTCCTGCGTTACGATTACATCCCCCTCCATGCCGAGCACTTCGCTGATGCTGGTCACTTTACGCGTGCCGTCGCGCATGCGAGACTGCTGAACGATGATGTCGATCGCGGACGCGATCTGCTGGCGAATTGCGGGGATCGGCAGGTTCATGCCAGCCATGAGCACCATGGTTTCCAGACGGGACAGCATGTCGCGCGTGGAGTTTGCGTGGCCGGTGGTCATGGAGCCGTCGTGGCCGGTATTCATGGCCTGCAGCATGTCGAGCGCTTCTCCGCCGCGCACCTCGCCGACCACGATGCGGTCCGGACGCATACGCAGCGCGTTTCGAACAAGGTCGCGGATCGCGATCTGGCCCGTTCCCTCCAGGTTCGCCGGGCGGGATTCCAGCGTCAGCACATGCTGCTGCTGGAGCTGTATCTCGGCTGCGTCTTCAATGGTGATGATGCGCTCGTCATGCGGGATATAAGCCGAAAGCACGTTCAGAAGCGTCGTTTTTCCGCTGCCGGTACCGCCGGAGATGACGATGTTGAGCCGTCCCTTGACGCAAGCTTCCAGGAAGGCCGCCATCTTAAAGGTCAGGCTGCCGAAGTTGATCAGGTTTTCGACGGTCAGCGGCGTGCGTGAAAATTTACGGATCGTGAGCAGCGGCCCCTTGAGCGAAAGCGGCGGAATCACGGCGTTGACGCGCGAGCCGTCGGCGAGGCGGGCGTCCACCATGGGGTTCGCCTCGTCGATGTGCCTGCCGAGCGGGGATACGATCCGGTCGATGACGTTGAGCAGTTGCTCATCGTCAAAAAACGTCACGTCGCTCAAAACGAGCTTGCCCTTGCGCTCGATGAACACCTGCTTCGGGCCGTTGACCATGATCTCGCTGATGGTGTCGTCCATCAGCAGCCGCTCCAGCGGCCCGAGGCCCCGGATGGAGTCGTAGATCTCTCCGGCGATGCGCGTGCGCTCCGGCCGCGCCATGTTCGCCGCCTGCGACTCCAGCACGGCCTCGATAATGGCGCGCGTCTCCGGTTCGCCCGTAACGCCGCCGTGCTTCTCCTCGCGCTTGTTGAGCGTTTCGACGACGGCAAGATGCACGCGGTCGCGCAGCGCGGAAACTTCGTCCATCTCCGTCGCGGCCGCTGCCGACGCGGCCGACGGCGCTTTTTTATCCAGCCGTTCCAGCAGTCCCACGCGTTATGCCCTCCTCGTTAAAAACTTTGCATATTTCGTGATCGCGGCCGACGCCTTGGACCGCGGCGCGCAGACGAGCATCGGGATACCGCGGTTGATTGCGGTAACGGCGGCTTTCGCATCGTTCGGGACGACCAGCGCGGGCGTACAGTCGAGCAGGTTCGCGACGTCCTTGATCCTGATGTTGCTCAGCCCGTCGCGGTTGACGACCACTTTGATCTTGTCGCCAAGGTTCAGCGCTTCCAGCACCTTCATGCTTCGCTTTGCGTCGTGCAGCGTCGCGATGTCCTCGTTGACGACGAAATAGATCGTGTCCGTCATTTCAAAGGCGGAGACCGAGCAGTCGTTGAGCGTCACGCCCATATCGAGCACGATATAGTCGAACTCCGATCGAAGCGTGGAGAGGATCGACTCGATGTGCTCCGGCTTGACCAGTTCGGCATACTCCGGCGCGCTGCTTGCCAGAAGCACCATCACGCCGCTGTAGTGGCGAATCAGATACGTCTTCATCGTCGCCAGTTCAAAATTGTTCTCCTCCACCATGTCCGCCAGCGTATCGCCCTTGGGAATATCGAGGAACACGCCGACGTCGCCGAATTGCAGGTTCAGGTCGATCAGCGCGACTTTTTTGTTCTGCGAAGCCAGCGCGCAGGCCATGTTGACCGCAAGCGTCGTCTTTCCCACGCCGCCTTTGGCCGAAAAAAACTGGATGATCCGCGAATCGTAGGTCGCGACCTTCGCGATACTGCTGCGCCGGTACTGGTCGCGGCTGGCCGCGGTGATGATCGCGGTCTTGATCTCGTCGACCGGGCTGTTCATGTCGATCACGCGCGCAATGCCGCACTCCATGGCCTGCATAACGTCTTCCGGAGAAGGCGTTGGCGTCATGAGCAGGATCGTCACGTCGCTGCGGCTGGTGTACATGCGCTCGGCAAAGTCGAACTCGACTTCCGGAATGGCCGTCGTGCACAATAGCAGCACGTCCGCGGGCTGCGTTCCCGCTTTTTTCAGGCCGTCCTTGTCCGGCCGCAGAGAGCAAACGATGCGAAGCGCTTCGTCCTGCAGCAAGCCCGACGCTGTTTTTTTGTCGTCGGCGGCGAACGCCGCCAGCATGATTCGTACGCTATCCATCTTTCGTCCCCTTCAGCCCGCTTCTTCCAGCAGGGAATCGCTGACGACGGGTTCTTCCGTATTCGCCTCGTGATCGCCCGACGCGCGCAGCACGATGGTGACGATGCCGCTCTTTGCGCCCTGTATGACGCGCATCGCATCCTCCGGCGTCAGCAGGAGCGTGATGCTGGCGTACGTATCCTCCGTGTCTTCGGCCAGCGCGTTCGACGAAGTCTTCAGCGTTGTGCCAACCGCCGCAACGCACACGTTCTGCGCGGCTACGACGGTCGTCCCCTGCGTCTTTTGGGTCGTTTCCTCCGTCGTTCCTTCCGCCGTTTCTTCCGTGTTCGCCTCTTCTTCCGGATCGTACGTCGTCGTCGTGTAGGCGATGACGTCGACATAGTCGCCGCGCTGCACGAAACCGGCGACGCCGGAAATCTCGTCCACGGAAATCGTGACCGCGCGCATGCCGTCCGGAATGATGTAACTCAGGCCGCTGTCGCTCTGTCCCGGCTGCTTGAGTTTTTCCGGTAAAATCTCCTCGCCTGCAACGATCAGCCCCTCGGTCACATAGCCGATCGCTTCGTCGGCGGAATGCGCGGCCCGCGGATGCGCGGTGCCCTCGGGCATCTGGGTCAGCGTCAGCATGTCCGCCGTGATGACGGAATATGCGGGAATATCGACAGCCGCCACCAGCACGTCCTCATACACGACCTCGACAACCGCCTCCTGTTCGAGATTGTCGAGATAAAAGTAGAGCAACGCTCCGGCTGCAATCGCCGCAATCAGCGCAATGAGGATGACCTTCTTCATCCGCGTTTCCTCCGTTCCGTCGTTTCGGCAAAAGGCGCCGCCTTCCGCCGTTTGAAAAAGTTCTGTTTAATCGACGTCGGGCGGCTTCGTTCAGCCGCCCGTATCGCTTTGCTTACTTGCTTAAAACCAGGCTGTAGACGCCGAAGCTTGGGGCGGTCCCGGTCAGGTCGCCGTCCGCCGCGCCGACATTCACCATATCCACATAGGAACCGACGACGCATCCCTGGTCTTCGTATGTCGTATAGTCTTCAAGCACGAACGCCGCAAACCCGACCACGCGAACGTATTTATGCAGCGCATCGGTATACACGATCACCGGCACCTTCATCACGCGCGGGCATTCGTCGTCGTAGTGCGCCGCGGTGCACCCGCCTTCGGACGGGTAATGCGTGCAGGCGTTATAGCGTATGGCGATGCCGGACACCGTCGGGCCGGTCATATTGCCGTCTTCCACCGGAAGCACCGTTCCAACCGTCAGCTTGGACTGGTACCCGTTCGCCAGCCAGCTCGTGTAGTCGTTCGCGCCTCCGCCTTTCACGCCGTCGAGGTCGATCGCGCCGAACGCGCCGTTTTCCACGTCGTCGTCATTGGAGCCGTATTTCAGGATCGCATGCTGCGTGGACCCGCTCGCGATCAGCGCGTTCAACGTGCTTTCTTCGATGGAAAGCGGAACGAGGTCCGACATCGCCGCGCACGGCACAACGCGCGCCTGCGCGGTCCTGGTGAATGAAATCTCGTCCACGCCGAAAATCTTTGCAAAGGCGGTCTCGCTTGTCGCCGGCATGGTCACATCGACCGAATGATATTTCCCGCCGTCCAGTTCGCCGAACACGACGGTTGCGTTTTCCGGATCAGAAACGCCGTTTTTCGACAGGTAGCTTCGCGCGATGGATGTCGCTTCGGCAACCGCCGTAGCATCGGTGCTGTCGAGCGGAAGTTTCAGCCCTGCCGCCATCACGGCCGCGTCCACAGCGGTCTGCGTCTGCGCGGTCTTGACGTACGCCGCTCCGAGATCGGTCACCGTCGCCATTACGCCGATCAGCGCGGTCATGGCCAGCGCGACGATGATGATCGAATCGCCGCGTTCTTCTTTTTTCAGCCGCCGGGCCAGCCTGCGGAAAAAAACCTTCATTGCAGCGTCCCTCCCTATGGACTTGCAGGAAAAAAACAGTGCTATCAGACATGAAAATTCATTGTTGGGTTGCTAACTCATCTTCATCGTACACTGCGCCTGCAGATGGAACACGCCGTCCGGCGCTAGAAACGCGGTAAGCGGCGTAATCGTCGGCAGGTCGTAGGTCGTGACGACGGTGATGTCTCCTTCGCGGAAATTCGAGGCGTCGGAATACGTAACGGTAATGCCGAGGTCGCTCGTCATATAATCCGGCTTCATGGCGTTGATGCGCGCAACAACGTCCGCCGTGTTGGTCGACGCGCTGGTCGCCACAATACCCGCGCGGACACCTTCGCGCGTGATATTGTCCAGCACAAGCCGGTTGGACGCCAGCCATCCAAGTTCGATCATGCCGCAGATCAAAAGCAGCAGCAGAGGGAGCGTCAGTGCAAACTCAACCACCGACTGTCCGCTTTCGCGGCGCTTTTTCAATAATTTTTTCCGCATACCCCGTCGCTCCCTCCAAAGTTTTTTTGTTCACTGTCCGAGCGTCAGCTTGTCGCTCACGCCGGAGAGCAGGCCGGTCGCCTTGCTGCCGACCGCCGCAAGGCCGATGCTGATAACAGCCGCCACCAGCGCGACGATCAGGCCGTATTCGATCATGCCCTGTCCGCTTTCATCCCTAAGCAAGCGTACCATTATAAGCCGCCTTTACGCGCGTCCGCGTCAGGACGCGGTCGAGCCGATCGTCAGCTTGCTGCTGATGCCATCAAACAGCGAGTTCCCCGCATTGCCAAGCGCGGTGAGGCCGACGATAACGACGACCGCGACCAGCGCGATGATCAGGCCGTATTCCACCATGCCCTGCCCGCTTTCGTTCTTCCAGAAGTTTTTCATGATTTTAGCCTCCTTCAAGCTTTTTCAATCATTTTGTGTTTTCCCGGGCTGCGAGCGATTTTACGCAGCCCGGTTACGTTCGTTCAATCGTGTCAGGACGCGGTCGAGCCGATCGTCAGCTTGCTGCTGATGCCGTCGAACAGCGAGTTCCCCGCATTGCCAAGCGCGGTGAGGCCGACGATAACGACGACCGCGACCAGCGCGATGATCAGGCCGTATTCCACCATGCCCTGTCCACTTTCGTTCTTCCAGAAGTTTTTCATCATTCCATCCTCCTATAAAATTATTTTTTGGTTCGGCTTTCGCCTTTGGTTCAGGACGCTCTCCGTCCCGCGGGAGATTGTAGGTATGTGTTTTTGTCGCTCGCGGACAAGCCATCCATGCCCGCGTTTCCGGTCGGTCCGATGATCCGGACCCGTTCGCCGCCCCGTCGTCAAATCGTTGACACGATGACGAGCGCAGCCGCTAAAAACGGCCCCATCGGTATCATCGTCTTCAGCCGTTCCGCCATCGGCAGACGCTGCCCGACAAGCAGATAGAGCAGGACGAACCCGCCCATGCAGACGATGGCGTACAGACTGCCGGAAAATCCAAGTGCAAATCCCATAGCCGCGGCGAGCTTCACGTCGCCGGCGCCAATTTTATGCTTCCAGATGCACGGAATCATGAAAACGGCGAAGCAGACGGCAAAACCCAGCAGCGACGACCCGATACGAAACGATATTACGCCCGTGAGTCCGAACACGGCGGAAAGGGCGATAACCGCCAAAACCAGCTCGTTCGGAATCACGCGGTATTTCGCGTCGATGTACGAAACGCTTGCCGCAACAACGAGTACAAGCATCAAATACAGGGTCCGCAGCGAAACGCCCGTTCGCCAAGCGATCAACCCGCCCGCTGCCGCCATGCATCCGAGCAATACCCATTGCTGTTTGCGCTCCATCGCCGGATCCAGCCCGCGTTGCCTGAGCAGAGCGGCGCAGAGGAATTGCGCCGGAAAAAACAGCGCGGAACCGGCGGCCATACCGGCGAGAATCAGCAGGAACGTATTCAGCATTTTCAGGTACCCTCCTTTCGGGCGGGTGGTAATCACATTGGCGTTTCGCGATTCCTGTCTGGCATTCGCGAAATCAAAAAAGCGATTCGGATATCAATGTACCCGAACCGCTTGAAACTATCTAACGTAATGATAGTGTCTGTCGGAAACCTTCCGTCGTGCCCGGTAGCCGGGTCGTTACGATGCGTTTCCTTATTTTCAAAGCGTCCTTCATTCGGCAACTGGCTGCCATGGACGTTTTTCAACGTCTTTAGGCCCTAATAGCTTTGCGACCACCGCTTTCGGGGTGTGTGCTCTTAACATGGGAAGAACCATTTCTTTGATATTCAGTTGTACTCTCTTTTTCTTTAAAAGAAAAGGAGAAAAAGAAGTCCGACTGTTCGTTTCTTAAAATATAAAGAGCGGAATCGAAGAAACATATTCCCTCATTCCGGAATTTCCGGGATTTCTATCTTCGGAAGGAAGCCGCGCAGCCAGAGTACAAAATCCTGCGTCTTGCGATGCAGCTCCAGCGCGAGTTCCCTGTTTACGAACCGGCTTTTGATATTCTTATAGGAAAACGGATAATCGGACATATAGTAGAACATCACGTCCATCAGATAATCTTCGCATTCGTTTCTGCGCGAATCGAATTTCTCCATATCCGCTTCCGCTTTGAACGCCTCGGCGTCCACAATCTTTGAGAACAGAAAGTTTACGTTGTGAGTTTTCGGCGGTTCGGACTTGATGTAGTAGACGTACATCGCCTTCAGCTGCCGTTCGGCCGCCTGCTGGCAGAGAAACGCAACGTATACCCAGCGTTTGCCTGCAATCAGCGCGTCGATCGTTCCCAGATCGTAATCCGAGAGCATCAGCCAGTAACCGCATTTGTCCAACTTATTCATCCGGGTTTTGCTCCTCTTTGCAAAGCGTGCCGCTTGTTACCAGCTCTTGGAGCACGCCCGTAACCTTTTTGTCAAACTGATCCTGAAGGGACGCAAGCTCTTTGGCGGACTCTTCAAACGATTTGACCGTATTGTATCCCCTATCGCTCGTCATCGCGTCGAAAGCGTCCGCAACCGCGACGATCTTCGCCGCAAGGCTGATATCCTCGGAAAGCAACCCCCTGGGATACCCGCTGCCGTTAAGCCGCTCGTGATGATTCATCGCAATCTCGGCGACATGCTCACCAAACTCCGATCGGAGCATCCTGCCGCTGTCCACGGGGTGCCGGAAGATATATCGAAGCTCCGAAGGTTCCAGCTTGCCGACCTTTTGCAGAATTTCGACCGGAACGAAGCACTTGCCAACATCATGGAACAGCGCCGCAACGGCAAGGTCGTCCCGCGAAACATGCTCGATCTTCGTGCCCATCGCGTCGAACAGGTTCAGAGAATACTTCAGAACGGCCGCGCTGTGCCGGTAGGTGTAGTTATCCTTTTCATTGATTCGCACCAGCAGCGCGATCAGGCTTTCTTCAAACTGCGAAACGGATTCGAACGCCGGGCAGTTCGTAACGTACACGATTCTGGTGTCGCCCTGCATCTTCACGGGGATATCCCGCGTCAGTCCGGATACCGTAAACGATTCGCCCGGTCCGAGCGCCACAACGTCGTCGTCAAGCGCGAATTCCACGCCGCCTTCATGAATAAAGAAAAACTCGATCGCACAGGGATCGGCTGCGGGAGTCAGCCAGACGACGGACTCCCCGCCGATTGTTTGCGACA
>CAYUUB010000034.1:1181-12446 GCA_964447725.1 uncultured Oscillospiraceae bacterium | reverse complement strand
ATGCGGCAGTTTGTCACACAATCGCCGCACAGGCATCACAGCGCGGTAAGCGTATGCAATCGCTCCCCGAATTCGGTCCGCCCCCCTGCGCCGCGTCGGTCATTTTTTCAGCGTCACGACGGTAACGCCCGCGTCGCCTTCCCCGTAAGCGCCGATGCGGAAGGACTTCACCTGCGGAAGCGTTTTTAAGTAGTTCTGCACGCCGGTGCGCAAAGCGCCGGTGCCTTTGCCATGCACGGCGTAAAAGATCGTTACGCCCGTCATCGCCGCATTGTCGATGAATCGGTCGAGCTCCATGCACGCCTCGTCGATCGTTTTGCCGCGCAGGTCGATCTGCATCGCGTCCCCGCGTTCCTGCGAAAGCGTCACCTTTGCGGAGGATTGTTTCGGCTTTTTCGCTTCCCTGACCGGGCGAAGGTCGCGAAGCGGCACGCTCATCTTGATAATGCCCGCCTGCACCTGCACGTCGCCCTTGGCGTCCGGCGCTTTTAAAACCGTCGCCTCCTGTCCGAGCGTAATCATAAGCACGCGTTCGCCCGGTTTCACCGTTTTCGGCGGTTCGCCCGCCGTGTCGCGCTGCGCGGCCTGTTCGTAGAGCTTTTCCTCGGTTTTGCGCATCGCGTCGCGGTTCTTCTGGACGGCGCGTTCGAGCTGCTTTGTGTCGACGTTTTTGATTGCGCGCAGTTCCGCGATCAGGCGCTCCATCTCCTGCCGCGTCTGCTGAACCATGCGCCGCGCGTCTTCCCGCGCCTTTGCGCGCAGCTGCGCCTTTTCGTCCTCCAGCTTCCGCTGCTTTTGCTCCAGTTCGTTTTGTATCTTTTCCGCTTCCAGGCGCGCCTTCTGCGCCGCGTCCCGGTCGTTTTCCGCGTCTCTTCTCGCCTGCTCCGCCTCGGAAAGCACGTTTTCGAACGCAACGTCCTTTTTCTGCAAAAACGCCTGCGCGCGCGTGATGACGTTGTCGTTCAGCCCGAGCCGTCTGGAAATTTCGAACGCATTCGATCGTCCCGGGATGCCGATGAACAGCCGATACGTCGGGCAGAGCTTGTCGATATCGAACTCCATGGATGCGTTCTGCATGCCGGGATGCATCAGCGCAAACGCCTTGATTTCGCTGTAATGCGTCGTTGCGACGGTCAGCGTGCGCCGTTCGTACAGGTCTTCCAGAATCGCCTGCGCAAGCGCCGCGCCTTCGATCGGGTCGGTCCCCGCGCCGAGCTCGTCCAGCAGTACGAGCGAACGCTCGTCCGCCTCCTTCAGAATATGCACGTTGTTCGTCATATGCGAAGAAAACGTGGACAGCGATTGTTCGATTGACTGCTCGTCGCCGATATCGGCAAAGACGCTGTCGAACGTCGAAAGTTCGGTCCCGAACTCCGCCGGAATGAACATGCCGCTCATGGCCATCAGCGTAAACAGGCCGACCGTCTTCAGCGTGACGGTTTTGCCGCCGGTGTTCGGCCCGGTGATGATCAGCGTGCGGAACGTTTCGCCCAGCCAGATATCGACCGGCACAACGCTTTCACGCGGGATCAGCGGGTGTCTCCCCTTCTGTATACGGATGCGGCCTTCGTCGTTGAGTTTCGGGCGAACGGCCCGCTGGTCGCGCGCCATCACGGCGCGCGCAAAGATGACGTCCAGCGTGCCCATCATGCAGATGCTGTTATGGATTTCGTCCGCAAACGGCGAAATCATCGCCGTCAGCCCGGAGAGGATGCGCTCGATCTCGTTTTTCTCCTCCACCAGCAGCCTCTTATACTCGTTGCCGAGCTCGACGACGGCGGACGGTTCGACAAACAGCGTCGCGCCGCTGCTGCTCTGGTCGTGCACGAGTCCGGGCACCTGCGAGCGGTACTCCGCCTTGACGGGCAGCGCGTATCGACCGTTTCGAATCGTGATGATCGGCTCCTGCAGGTATTTCTGCGTGGTCGGGCTCTTCAGCATGCCGTTGAGCTTTTCGCGCACGCGCTCGTTGACGATCTTCATCTGCCTGCGGATGCGGTTCAGTTCGCTGGAGGCGTTGTCGGAGATTTCATCCTCCGCAAGGATGCACCGCGCAATTTCCTCCTCCACGGACCGATGCGACGTCAGCCGGTTCGCCATATTGCAGAGCAGCCCTTCCGCGTCTCCGGCCTGAAGCACTTCCTTTGCCTCGCGGGACGCGCGCATCGCCTGCGCGATGGCAAGCAGTTCCCGCGTGCTGAGAAACAATGCGGCGTGCATACGCGCAACCAGCTCGCGAATGTCCGGAAATCCCGTGATCGGCGTCCTGCCGGTACGCGAATAGATGCCTTCCGCTTCGTCGGTCTGCTCCTGGAGCGTCTCCGCGTCCTTCAGGTTTTCGGCGGGACGCAACCTGTCCGCATACTCCTGCCCGGTGTCGCAGGCCAGGTGCTGCTTTAAGATCGCAAGGATTTTATCATATTCCAGAGTGGAAAACGTTTTGTTTTGTATCATTGAAATATATCTCCCCGAATACGTGTAAAAGCCCCGTCCGAATGATCGTGACGGGGCAAGTTTCAATTTCGGTTCAGCGGAGTTCGTTCAGAAACGCCGCTATGCGCCGCATCGCTTCCTCAATGTCCTGCATCGAGGTCGCATAACAGCACCGAATATGCCCCTCTCCGGCTTCGCCGAACGCGCTGCCGGGTACGGTTACTACTTTTTTGCTCGCCAGAAGGCGGTCGCAGAACTCCTCGCTCTGTAACCCGGTCGACTGCACGGACGGGAAAACATAAAAGGAGCCTTCGGGTTCGTTGCAGTCCAGGCCCATGGAGTTGAACGCGTCGATGATGAAGCGCCTGCGTACGGCGTATTCGTCGATCATGTAGCGCGTGTCCGCAAAGTTGTCCTCAAAGCCGCATTCGAGCGCGGCGACGCCGGCCCACTGCGCGGTCGTCGGCGCGCAAAGCATGGTGAGCTGGTGCACCTTCCGCATGGCAGCGATCAAATCCTTCGGTCCCGCGGCATACCCCAGGCGCCAGCCTGTCATGGAGAACGCCTTGGAAAATCCGTTCAGCACGATCGTGCGTTCGCGCATGCCGGGCAGCGCGGCGAACGAATGATGCCGCTTTCCGTTAAACGTCAGTTCCGCATAGATTTCGTCCGTGATGACGAGGATGTCCGTACCGCGCACCACGTCCGCAATCGCCTCAAGATCGGCCTGTTCCATGATGGCGCCGGTCGGGTTGGTCGGGAACGCAAGCAGGATCGCTTTGGTCTTCGGCGTGATCGCCGCTCTGAGCGCGTCCGCGCGCAGACGGAAGCGGTCTTCATGGCGCGTTACGACGGTAACGGCCTTTCCGTGGGCAAGCTCGATGGAAGGACGGTACGAAACATAAACCGGCTCATGCACGATCACTTCGTCGCCGGGGTTGAGGATCGCGCGCATCGCAAGATCGATCGCCTGGCTTGCGCCGACGGTGATCAGCACGTTGTCGATGGACTCGTATCCGGAGATGGAATACCGGTCCTCCAGATAGCGGAGGATCAGTTCGCGCAGATGCGGGTCGCCCGAATTGGACGTGTATGCAACGCGTCCGTTCTTTAATTTTTCTGCAACATATGCTCGAATCCGTTCCGGCGTCGGGAAATCGGGTTCCCCAACACCGAGACTGATATGCTGGTCGTCTAAAAAGTCGAAATATTTGCGAATTCCCGAAGGCGGAATGCGTTTCACGCAATCCGAAACCAAATTCTGGTAGTCCATAAACACGTCCTTAACAAAAAGTAGACTAATCATAACATGAGTATTTAAACACGTCAAACGATTTGTCAGCGGTTCGCCGAAACTTTCTGAAAGACACATATTTTCGGATAATTGCGTTTTTACCGTAATATTTACTGTTCAATATCTCTTTCGCCCGGGAAAAGCTATAATTTTCAATGTTCTTCAAAAAAATGCATTTCAGGAAACAGGAACGTTTATGCAGGATAATATATTATATTCAGTTCATTGCAATGTCCGTCATGCTTTCAAACCGATCCGTCGCCTGCCGAATCACGGTTTCGTTTTCGTCCGTCGGCATCGAAACTATCTCCTTCGCCGCTTTGCCCGCCTGCTCCAGCAGCCGCACGTCCATCGTTCCGGCCAGCGCGGAAATCACGCCGTCGCCATGCTGACGGACGCCGATAAAGTCGCCCGGCCCGCGCAGCAGCAAATCCTTTTGGGCAATTTCGAATCCGTCGTTCGTCTGCGTCATCGCGCGCATACGCCGGTTTTCCTCTTCGCTCTGCGCGCCGTACAGCAGGAAGCAATACGATTGCGCGCTGCTTCTGCCGACGCGCCCGCGCAGCTGATGCAGTTGCGAAAGCCCGAACCGTTCCGCGCCCTCGATAACCATCACGCAGGCGTTCGGCACATGCACGCCGACCTCGATGACCGTCGTCGTGACCAGCACGTCGATCTCGCCGTCGCGGAACGCGCGCATCACGCGATTTTTCTCCTGCTCGCGCATTTGCCCGTGGAGCCGGGCCACGCGCGTCTTTGGCAGCGCGCCTTTGATCTCTTTGTAGACCTCCGCAACGCTTGGGCAGTCGATGTTTTCGCTCTCTTCGATCAGCGGGCAAACGACATACGTCTGCACGCCCTGCTCGGCCTGTTTGGCGATATAGCGGTACATGTCCGCGCGTTTCGTTTGCGGTATAATGCTTGTTTTAACCGCCTTCCGGCCCGGCGGGAGTTCGTCGATGACGGATATGTCGAGATCGCCGTACAAAATCAGCGCGAGCGTTCGCGGAATCGGCGTTGCGCTCATGACCAGAATGTCCGGTCGGACGCCCTTTTCCATCATGGCCGCGCGCTGCCGGACGCCGAAGCGGTGCTGTTCGTCGGTCACGACGCAGCCGAGGTCGTAGAAGTGCACGTCGCCGGACAGCAGAGCGTGCGTGCCGACCACGCAAAGCGCCGTTCCGTCCGCAATGCGTTCCAGTACGGCGGCGCGCTGCGCCTTTTTCATGCCGCCGGTCAGCAGCGCGGCGGAGGCGCCGAATATGGTTTGCATGCTTGCGAAATGTTGCTCGGCCAGGATTTCCGTCGGCGCAAGCAGCGCGCCCTGCTTGCCGTTTGCGGCGGCGACGCACAGCGCATACAGGGCGACGGCCGTCTTTCCCGAGCCTACGTCCCCCTGAAGCAAACGGTTCATCGGGACCGGTTTTTGCATGTCCTGTGCGATCTCGCCGATCGAGCGCTTCTGCGCGCAGGTCAGTTCATACGGCAGCTTCGCGCCGAATCGCTCCAGAACGCCGCGCGTATCGAACGAAAACCCGTTCTGGCGGGTGCGGTCCGCTTTCTGGATTTCCATAGCGACGAAGTACAGCAGCGCGTTTTCAAAATCCAGTCGTTTTCTCGCGATTGCAAGCGCTTCCCTGCTGACCGGGAAATGCGCGTGCCGCAGCGCGAGCGCAAGCGGAGCCAGTTCGTAGCGCTCCCGTATCGCCGCCGGAAGCGTCTCCGGTATCCCGTCCGAAACCGCCTCAAGCGTCGCGCGCATGGCGACGCGCCACGTTCGCTGGTTGAGGCCTTTCACGGTCGAATAAACCGGCAGAATGCCCGGGAGCGCGTCCGCAATCATCGGATTGACGATGGACACGCTCTTCTTTCGGATCACGCGGCCGCACGCATAGACGGTGTCGCCCGCCTTTACCTGCGCGCTTCGATACGGCTGGTTGAACCACTTGAGCGTAATTTTTCCGGTTTCATCCTGTGCGGACGCGGACGTGATCGCCATCCCCCCCGCGCGAAAAAAACGCGGCGCGGAACCGATTCGAACATGCGCTGCCGCGTTCACGCCGTTTGCAAGCTGAACGACCGGGGTCACGATCGAATAGTCCAGATAATCGCGCGGAAGACGGTATAACAGGTCCTGCGCCGAACGCACGCCGAGCGATTCAAACTGCTCCGCGCGTTTCGGGCCGATTCCTTTTACGCTTGTCAGAGGTAGCTGCTGCATTCCGGTTCGTTCCCGTGCGCGAAAAAGGCCGGCGACGGTATCCTTCCGTCGAACAACTCGATTCGAACGGTATCTTTCCGTCGTCGGCCCAAAGTGCTTTTCCGTCCGTCTCTGTCAGCGGGCGGTCAATTTCTTAC
This sequence comes from uncultured Oscillospiraceae bacterium, assembly GCA_964447725.1. Lineage (GTDB taxonomy): Bacteria > Bacillota > Clostridia > Christensenellales > CAG-138 > UBA7703. Next base: position 6,361 of record CAYUUB010000034.1, on the reverse strand, counting down.
TGTACGGCGATGTAGTAATAGTACAACGGCTGTCCGCCTTTTAAAACGACGAATTCCGCATCCGGATACTCCGTCTGCAGCGCGTCGACGATTTTCTGCGCGTCGTCCTCCGTCTGCCCCTCGCCATAGTACAGCGTAACGGTGCAGAAGGAGTCGTCCTTTTCGGCGATCATCTTTTTGATAAGCTCGCTCGTCGCCGTATCGATGCTGCTGCCGTCGGTCGCCATATGGTTGTTGAGCAGGCCGATCATGTCGCCTTTTTTAATCTTCGTTCCCTCGATCTTCGTGTCGCGTACGGCGTACGTCACCGCGCCGCTGACGACTTCCTTGATCGCCGCCTTCATGGCTTCTTCGTTTTCTTCCACGGTCGCGTCCTTGGAATACGCCATGCAGGCCGCGATTCCCTGCGGGATCGTCTTTGTCGGGATCAGCACGACGCCCTTTTTCGTCAGCTCGCTCGCCTGCTGCGCCGCGAGGATGATGTTCGAGTTGTTCGGCAAAACGAACACATTGCGCGCATTGATCTTGTTGATCGCCGAAGCGATCGAGTCGATGCTCGGGTTCATGGTCTGCCCGCCGGAGATCAGCGCGTCGACCGCCAGCGCCCGGAACAGCTCGTCGAGTCCGTCGCCGGTGCTGACGGACAGCAGGCCGAACTCGGCTTCGTTGCGTTTGCGCTCCTCCGTGAACTTCCTGTTCTGCTCGCGCATATTCTCGATCTTGAGATTCTCCAGTTCGCCGAGGCGCAGCGCCATCTGGAGGACTTTGCCCGGCGCGTTTGAATGCACATGCACTTTGATCATGTCCGCGTCGTTTGCCACGACGACGGAATCGCCAAGCCGGTTGAGGTGCTTTCTGAAGCTTTCGATCTCGTTTTCATCCGTTTCCGGCGATAAATGAATGATGAAAAATTCCGTGCAATAGCCGTAAACGATATTTTCTCCGGAAAAGCTGTCCTCTGCCTGCGTCTCCGCGGGCTTTTCCGGTACGAGCATTTCATAGCTCTCGACTTCTTCGCCGTCGAGCGAAAGTTTAAAACCGTGGTAGATGGTCAAAAGCCCCTTGCCGCCGGAGTCCACGACGCCCGCTTCCTTGAGCACGGGCAGCTGGTTCGGCGTTTCCGCAAGCGCACGCTCGCCGCTTTCCAGGATTTCGTCCATCAGGCGGTATACGTTCGCGCCCTGTTGCTGATGGATTTCCACCTGTTCGGCAATCACGCGCGAAACGGTCAGGATCGTCCCTTCCTTCGGCTTCATAACTGCCTTGTAAGCGGCCTGGCTGCCCTTTGTCAGGGCCGCGGAGAGCAGCTCCGCGTCCACGTATTCCGCGCCCTTAAACGCGCGCGAAAAGCCGCGGAACAATTGCGAAAGGATTACGCCGGAGTTCCCGCGCGCGCCTTTAAGCGCGCCCATGCTCAGCGCATCCGCAACCTGCGACGCGTTTGCGTTTTCCGGCAGCGCGCGGATTTCCTGAACCGCGCTCTGCATCGTCATAGACATATTGGTGCCTGTGTCGCCGTCCGGCACAGGGAATACATTCAAAGCGTCGATTGCCGCTTTGTTCTTTTCGAGCAGCGCAGCGCCTGCGACAATCATATCGCGCAGCTGAGCGCCGCCGATCTTCATATTACTATCCAATTTTCCCTCCGAATGTTCGGGCCCCAAGCCGAACTGCGTTATACGCGAATGTTCTCGACATGGACGTTAACGGAGCGAACCGTCACTCCCGTCATCTCCTCCACCCGATACTTCACATTGCTCTTGGCGTTTTGCGCCACCGCGGGTAGCGACACGCCGTATTCAAGCGTTACGAACAGGTCGACGTCAATTACGTCGGGTGAAACAACCGTAACCTTGACGCCGCGGCGCAGATTATCCTTGCCGAACAATTCAACAAACGAATCGGCCGCCTTTTTGGAATTCATACCGACAATGCCATAGTTCTCAACGGCCGCAAATCCGGCGATATTCGCAATCAGGTCGTCCGCAATCGTGATCTTTCCAAGTGTCGTAGACATTTCCGCTGCCATAAGTTACGCCTCCTTTTTCGATGATTCTATTTTATACCATGCTTTTTTTGCCCGCAACCGCGTAACCGTTCCCCCGCGGGCAACCGCAAGGCGTTGTTGTAACCAGTTTGTGAACATACTGCAACGGCGTGCAGCTGTTCTTCACGCGTCTTCGGGCAGGATCCCGTTATGGTAGACTTCCTGAACGTCGTCGTTCTCGTCCAGCCGTTCCAGAAAACGCGAAACTTTTTCAACGACCTCCGCGTCCTCGACGGCCACCGTGTTCTGCGGGATCATCTGTACTTCCGCCGAAATAAACTCATATCCGTTCCCTTCCAGTGCCTCGCGCACCTTTGAGAACTCCGTCGGGTCGGTATAGATTTCAAACGCGTCGTCCTGCGCGACGAAATCCTCTGCGCCGGCTTCCAGCGCCTCCATCATGATTTCGTCTTCGTCCATGTTCGCCGTGCGTTCGATAACGATCAGTCCCTTTTTGTCGAACATCCAGCCGACGCAGCCGGAATTGCCGAGGTTCCCGCCGCTCTTGTCGAAGATATGCCGCATTTCGGCCGCGATGCGGTTGCGGTTGTCCGTCAGGACTGAAACGATGACTGCAATGTTGCCCGGGCCGTACCCTTCGTAATTGATCTCCTCATAGTTGACGGAGTTGCCTTCGCCGGCCGCTTTTTTAATGGAACGCGAGATGTTGTCGTTCGGCATGTTGTTGGCTTTCGCCTTGGCGACGACGTCGCGCAGCTTGCTGTTGTTGATCGGATCGGGACCGCCTTCCTTAACCGCAATCGCAATCTCTCTGCCGATCTTGGTGAAGATTCGGCCGCGCTGGGAGTCCGTCTTCTCCTTTTTATTCTTAATGTTCGCCCATTTGGAATGTCCTGACATAAATCCTCCTAGTTCCCCTTCTCTTGATGTGCCAATTCATCGTATTTTTTCGCCAGCGACTGCAGGTCGGCCCATGCGTCGCGTTTTTTCGTTTCGTCGCGCAGAAGCGCAGCGGGATGGTACGTCGGCAAAAACCAGACGCCGCATTTTTGCATCCAGACCCCGCGCACCCGCGTAATCCGTGCTTCCGGGTCATAAAGATGCCTGGTCGCGGTTGCGCCTAGGCATACGACAATCTTCGGCCGGATCAGCGCATACTGCATCCGCAGCAGCGGCATGCAGGCTTCCGCTTCCTCTTCCAGCGGGGTGCGGTTGCCCGGCGGACGACACTTGACAACGTTGGTAATATACAGGTCTTCGCGCCGCATGTCAATGGATGCGAGCATTTTATCCAGAAGCTGGCCGGCTTTTCCTACGAACGGACGGCCGATTTTGTCCTCGTCGCCGCCCGGTCCCTCGCCGACGAGCATGATGTCCGCGTCCCGGTTTCCTTCGCCGAGGACGATGTGGTTCCGCCCTTGGCAGAGGCCGCATCGCCGGCAGTCTTTTATCTCGCTTTCGATCGTTTCCCAGCTTGGCTCCGTCATCCGTTCGCTCATCTTTCCGAAATGTTAAATCTTTTCCGCGGCTTCTTCGTCCAGCATGAATATCACGTTGGGGTGCAGCTGCAGATAGCTCGCCGGCATGCTCGGCACCACGGGCCCGCTGATGACAAGCCCCGCGATCGGCGAAAGCTCGAATCCGGACAGCACGGCGATCACGCGCTTGGCCGACATGACGGTCGAAATCCCGACCGTTACCGCGCGCCCTGTCTCCGTCCGTTCGACGTGCGTCACCGGCGCAAGCTCGCTGCTCGGCAGGTTGCACGCGATGCGACCGTCGCTGTCGATTGCACAGACGACGGTGTCCAGCCCGCCGATATCGAGAATTGCGTTTTCATAATCGTTGCAGGCCACGCTCCAGTCGTTGGTCTTCGTGTTTGGCGTAAAGATGTTCTCCGGCAGAATGTTGACGCGGTCGTACAGCATGGAATGCAGCTTCTTTTCGTCATGCTTTGTCGAATCGGACTGCACGTGCTCGTAGAGGCTGAACGCGCGCACGGTGGTCCAGTCGAGCAGTCCGTCGTTTGTCATGCCCGCGACCTTACGGTATGCCAAAGCAAGCGTTCCGGCGCTGTCAAGACCCAGCACCGACACAGGTTTCTCAATTATGCAGCCCGCAAGAAGCGTAGCGACCGCCTGACCCAGCGTGTCGCTGTCGCGGTAGACCAGTACGCTCATTCCAGCTCTCCCATAGCTTCCACCGTGTTGATAAACAGCAGGACGTCGTTGTAAACGTCCGCGCGGTTGATCTCGTTGAGCATTTCGTGCCGTCCGCCTTCATACAGCTTCAGTTCGGCTTTGTGCCCGGATTTCGTCAGCCATCCGTAAACCTGTTTCACGCCTTTTCCGCTGTTGCCGACCGGATCGCACGCGCCGGACATCAACAGGATCGGGCGTTTGGGAACGCGCGCGGCCCATTTCGCATTTGAAATTTCGCCGAGCCCGGTAAACACGTCGTACATAGCGTGCGCCGTAAACGGGAATCCGCAGTTTTCGTCCGCAACGTATGCGTCGACCTTGTCGTTGTCGCGCGAGAGCCAGTCGTTTTCCGTCCGGTTGGGTTTGAACGCCTTGTTGTAGGAACCGAAGCTCATCTTGAACAGCGTCATGCTCGGCTCTTTGCCGCCGGTCTTTTTGATTTCGCGCTTGGCGATCCATTTGCCGATGCCGAGCACCGGGTTGCTGCCCGCCGTTCCGGAGAAGATGAACGCGTCGAAGTCCGTTCCGTCGCGCCCCGCGTAGGTGCGCGCAAGAAACGAACCCATCGAGTGGCCGAACAGGATGAACGGGATGCCGGGATAATCCGCCTTGACCAGGTCGCGCATGGTCCGCATGTCCTGTACGATGGCGTCCCAGCCGTTCTCGTCGCCGAAATATCCTTTCGGCACGCCGTCCTTGATGCTCTTGCCATGGCTCGCAATATCGTTGCCATAGACTAGCACGCCGTTTTCGGCAAGGAACGACGCAAAGTCGTCATACCGGTCTATATGCTCCGCCATGCCGTGCGTGACCTGCAGCGCGGCGTGCGGTTCTTCTGGTATCCACATGCGATAGCGGATATCGCACAGTCCTGTCGCGGAGGGAAACCGTCTTTCGCGCATAGAAAATTTCATATCCCATACCTCCCCGATAATAATAAAAAAGTATACCACCATCCGGCGGAATACTCA
>CAYUUB010000034.1:0-1081 GCA_964447725.1 uncultured Oscillospiraceae bacterium | reverse complement strand
CCCATACCTCCCCGATAATAATAAAAAAGTATACCACCATCCGGCGGAATACTCAATATTTGCCCGCATATTTGTCGATCGTCCACTGCCTGATTTACAGCTGTCAGACCGTAATCGTCCGGTGTTCCCCGAACAGGCCCGCTTCTTCGTCTTCGTGTGTGATGACGAAAATCGGGACGCCCGCCTTCAGAATTTCATTCGCAACCAGCCGTTTGTTGCCTTCGTCCAGCCCGGTGAACGGCTCGTCCAGAAACAGCACGTCGCCGCCGTACGCCAGCGCGCGCGCAATTGCGACGCGGCGGCGCATGCCGCCGGAAAGCTCTTTCGGCAACAGGTCCATGCTTTCTTCCAGGCCCAGCGCGGTCAGCGCCGTTTTTGCCGCCGCATGATCGGACACGAGCGCGACGTTTTCCAGCGCGCTCGCCCAGGGGAGCAGCCGGTCCTCCTGAAAAACGACCGCGACCTTCTTTCCTTCCAGTCCGCTTATCGTTCCGCAGTCCGGCTTTTGCAGGCCGAGCAGCATGCGAAACAGAGACGTCTTCCCCGCCCCGGACGGCCCGCGCACAACGCTCACGCCGTCGGACGGAATCTCCACGGAAAAGTTTTGAAAAACCGCATGGTCGCCGAACGCCAGGTTGATATTGCGAATGCTAATCATGGCGAATCCTCCTCATGCTCCGCACGAGCAGCCGCTCCAGAAGCATCGAGAGGATCACGACCAGCAGCGTCCATGCAAACAGGTCGACCGTTTCGATGCGAAGCTTGGACTCGTACAGCTGATACCCGATCGACTGTTTCGGCAGCGCAATCACCTCCGCCGCAACGCCGGATTTCCATGCAAACCCGAGCGACGTCGAGCAGGCTGCCAAAAACTGCGGCAGGACGGACGGCACGTAGATTTTCCGAACGATCTGCGCTTTCGTCAGCCCAAACGTCTTCCCCATTTCGACAAGCCGCACGTCCGTATGCACAATTGCATCCGCGCTCGCCGTCCAGACCGTCGGCAGGACGATCAGCACCGCGATGAACAGCGGCACGAGGTTGGAATCCAGCCAGAGCAGGGCCAGCAGGATGAAAGATG
>CAYUUB010000033.1:0-12462 GCA_964447725.1 uncultured Oscillospiraceae bacterium | reverse complement strand
ATCGTTAGGAAGGCAGGGGGAAGAACATGCATCCCGAAATGGAAAAAACGTACGACCACGCGCGCGTGGAATCCGCGCTCTACAAAAGGTGGGAACAAAACGGGTATTTTCACGCTCGCCCGAATACCGCAAAGCCGCCGTATACAATCGTAATCCCGCCCCCCAACATTACGGGCAAGCTCCACATGGGTCATGCGATCGACGAGACGCTGCAGGACGTGCTGATCCGCTACAAGCGCATGAGCGGTTACGAAACGCTCTGGATGCCCGGCACCGACCATGCGTCCATCGCAACCGAGGTCAAGATTGTCGAACAGATGGCCAAAGAGGGTATCACGAAAAAGGACGTCGGCCGCGAGGCGTTTTTAAAGCGCGCCTGGAAGTGGCGCGAGGAATACGGCTCCACCATCGTCAAGCAGCTCCGCTACCTTGGCTCCTCCTGCGACTGGGAGCGGGAGCGCTTCACCATGGACGAGGGTTGCAGCAAGGCCGTGACCAAGGTGTTCGTGAGCCTGTATAACAAGGGCCTCATCTACCGCGGCGACCGCATTATCAACTGGTGCCCGGACTGCAAAACCGCGCTTTCCGACGCGGAAGTGGAGTACGAGGAGCAAAACAGCCACCTTTGGCACGTGCGCTACGACGCGCCGGACAAGCGCTATTCCATCACGGTTGCGACCACACGTCCCGAGACGATGCTGGGCGACACGGCGATCGCCGTGAACCCGGAAGACGAACGTTATAAGGATATCGTCGGCAAGACGGTCGTGATTCCGGCCGTGGGACGCGAAATCCTCATCGTGGCGGACGAATACTGTGACATGGAGTTCGGCACCGGCGCCGTGAAGATCACGCCTGCGCACGACCCGAACGATTTCGAGGTTGCGCAGCGGCAGAACCTGCCCGTCATGCGCGTGTTCACCGACGACGGCTACATCAACGAGCTTGGCGGAAAATTCGTCGGCATGGAACGCTTCGAGTGCCGCAAGGCGATCGTCAAGGAGCTCGAAGAGAGCGGCGCGCTGGTCAAAGTCGAGCCGTATGCGCACAACGTCGGCACCTGCTACCGCTGCCACACGACCATCGAACCAATCGTCTCCAAGCAGTGGTTCGTGGATATGAAACCGCTGGCGCAGCCCGCCATCGAAGCGGTGAAAAACGGCTCCGTGAAGTTCGTGCCGGAGCGCTTTGAAAAGACATACTTCAACTGGATGGACAACATCCGCGACTGGTGCATCTCCCGCCAGCTTTGGTGGGGGCACCGCATCCCCGCGTACTACTGCGACGAGTGCGGAGAGACGATCGTTTCGGAAGAAGCGCCGGCCGTCTGCCCGAAGTGCGGCGGCGCGGTCCATCAGGACGAGGACGTGCTGGACACTTGGTTTTCAAGCGGCATGTGGCCGTTCTCCACGCTCGGTTACCCGGAGGAGACGGAGGAACTCAAGTATTTCTACCCGACCAGCACGCTCGTGACCGGGTACGACATCATTTTCTTCTGGGTCGCGCGTATGATCGTGTTCGGCTACGAAGTCATGCACGAGCGCCCGTTCGACACGGTGTTTGTCCACGGCATCATGCGCGACAGTCAGGGCCGCAAGATGAGCAAATCCCTCGGCAACGGCATCGACCCGCTGGAGGTCATCGAAAAACACGGCGCGGACTCGCTGCGATTCTCGCTGCTTGCGGGCAACTCCGCCGGCAACGACATGCGCTTCTACTGGGAAAAGGTGGAGGCCGCGCGCAATTTCTGCAACAAGATCTATAACGCCGCGCGTTTCGTGCTCATGGGCGCGGACGAGGACGCGGGCGACCTGCCGGACCCGGACGGGCTGGAGATTGCCGACCGCTGGATTTTGCACCGGCTCAACGAGGTCGTAGGCGAAGTGACGAAGAACCTCGACGGCTACGAGCTCGGCCTTGCTTCGCAAAAAATTTACGACTTCATTTGGTCGGAATACTGCGACTGGTACATCGAGATTGCAAAATCGCGTCTTTACGGCGATAATAAAGACGAGAAGAAGGCCGTCAGGTCGGTGCTGATCTACGTGCTGAAGACGAGCATGCAGCTGCTGCACCCGTTTATGCCGTTCATCACCGAGGAGATCTACACGAAGCTGTGCGACGACGAAACGATCATGCTCTCCGACTGGCCGAAGCAGAACGAAGCGTTTTCGTTCGAAGCGGACTGCGCGCGCATGACGCAACTGATGGAACTGACTCGCTCGATCCGCAACCTGCGCGCAGAGATGAAGGTCCCGCCCGCGCAAAGAATCAGCGTTCGTATCGTGGTTGCGCCGGAGGACGCCGCCGCATTCGAATCCATGACCAGATATCTCGGCAAGCTCGCCGGCGCGGAAAACGTCACCGTTTCCACCGAGACGGGCGAAATCCCGAAAAGCGACGTGCATATCGTCTGCGAGGGCATCGAGGCGGTCATACCGCTGGCGTCGCTGGTCGATCCGGAAAAGGAAAAAGCGCGTATCCAAAAAGAGATCGAGCGCGTTTCTTCGGACATCGCCCGCGCAAACGGCAAGCTGAACAACCAGGGATTTGTGTCGAAAGCGCCTGCGCATGTGGTGGAAGAAGAGCGCGGCAAACTGGCCTCGGCGAAAGAGATGCTCGGTAAACTGCGCGAGCGGCTCGATGCGCTGAACTAAGTCAATATCGAACTGTTAGGAGTTGAGTGACATGGAATCCAAACGGACGGCAAAGATCAAATTCGGCGTTATCGGCGCCGGGAACATGGGGGAGGCGATCCTCCGCGGATTCGTTTCCAGCGGAAACGCGGAAAACGCTGACGTTTCGGTCTACGACCCATACGCGGAAAAATGCAAGCGGTTGGAGGAGGAATGCGGCGTAACGAGCGCCGAAAGCCTCGAACAGTTGATCCGTTCGAGCGACATCATGTTGATTGCCATTAAACCGAACGTATGTACGCATTTGTTTGCGGAAAATAAAAAGCTGTTCGCCGGAAAGGCCGTCGTTTCGATTGCAGCGGGATGGGGAGGGGAGCGCCTGAAAAACGCGCTGCCCGCGTCCACCCGAATATTGCGCGTGATGCCGAATACGCCCGCGATGATCGGCGAAGGCATGATCGTGTTCGAGTCCGGCGACTCGCTGACGGAAGCCGAGCATGCGTTTGCGAAAACGCTGTTTTCGTCGGTCGGCGAGGTCATCAGCGCCGAACCGAAGCTCATGGACGCCGTCACGGCCGTCAGCGGAAGCGGGCCGGCCTACGTATATATGTTCATCGAAGCGCTTGCCGACGGCGGCGTAAAATCGGGACTCCCGCGGAACGTCGCGCTCAAGCTCGCCGCGCAGACGGTGAAGGGATCGGCCATGATGGTGTCCGAAACGGGCATCCATCCGGGCGAGCTCAAGGACCGTGTCTGTTCGCCGGGCGGCACGACGATCGAAGCGGTCGCCAAGCTCGAAGAAAAGGGCCTGCGCGGTGCGGTGATCGCCGCGGTCGACGCCTGCCGTGAAAAATCGGAACAGATGAGCAAATAATATATCATATATTATTAAGCAAGAGGGCGATATGAAAAAGAAGGTCACAATCTATACGGACGGCGCGTGCTCCGGAAACCCGGGCCCGGGCGGCTGGGGCGCGATTTTGATGTACCGCGGCCAGGCTAAGGAACTGTCCGGATTCGAGCAGGTTACGACCAATAACCGCATGGAGCTCAAAGCCGTGATCGAGGCGGTCAACGCGCTGAAAGCTCCGTGCGAACTCGGCATTCATACCGACAGTGCCTACGTCTGTAACGCATTTAAGCAGGGCTGGCTGGACAACTGGTCGCGCAACGGCTGGAAAACCGCGTCTAAAAAGCCCGTGGAGAATCAGGATCTGTGGCGCGCGCTGCTCGACGCGCTCAAGGAACACGATTATACCTTCGTCAAAGTCAAAGGCCATTCCGATAATCAATTCAACAACCGCTGCGACGAGTTGGCGCGTCTTGCCATCAAGCAAAACGTGCAGGCATATTCGATCGAAGATTAAAACTTGTTATAAAGAAATCCCTTTAACTATTCGTTAAACTTGTCTTTAACGAATAGTTATGGTAGAATTTTATCCATGAAACCCGGTAAAAAAGCCGACTCCCCGCTGACGATGCAAATTCAAAAAAAGTTTCGAGTGAGGTGTTTTGTCATGGCGAATACGTTTCAGGCGGAAAAATACAGGGATTACACGATGAAAATCCGCGCGCTGCTGCCGGAACTCCCCATGGTATGCGGCTCGTTCTTCCGCGCTATCGAGAGCCAGACGTCCGTGCTGACGCGGTATGCATACGCAATCGACCTGCGCGGATTTTTCCAGTTCGCGGTTGCGCAGGACGACCTGTTTCCCGGAAGGGACGTCCCCTCCCTCACCGTGGTCGATCTGGGAAAAGTGAAAGCTTATCACATAGAGCTCTACCTCAACGAGGTTTCGCTCTATGAAAAAGACGGCCGCGAGCTGGTCAACAGCCAGCAGGCGAAGGCGCGGAAACTCTCCACCCTGCGTTCGTTTTTCAAGTATCTTCACAAACAGGAGTTGCTGCCGACAAACGTCGCCGCGCTGGTCGATATCCCCAAATTGCACGAAAAAGCGATCGTCCGGCTGGAGCCGAACGAAGTTGCTGACCTGCTCGATCTTGCGGAAAACGGCGAAGGCCTCTCGGAGCGGCAGAAAAAGTATCACAGCATGACGAAAACGCGCGACGTTGCGATCCTGACGCTGTTTCTTGGGACCGGCATCCGCATCAGCGAGCTCGTCGGGATCGATTTGAACGATATCGACTTTGATAACGACGCGTTCGTGGTCACGCGAAAAGGCGGCAGCGAGGACATCCTCTCGTTCGGCGACGAGGTGCACCGCGCGCTGGCGGATTATTACCAGTTGCGCACCGACCAGAAACCGCTGCCCGGGCACGAAAACGCACTCTTTTTGTCGCTGCAGATGCGCCGGATCACCGCGCGGGCCGTCGAAAACCTCGTTAAAAAATACGCGAAGCTCGCCGCTCCGCTGAAAAAAATCACGCCGCACAAGCTCAGAAGCACGTACGGCACGATGCTGTATCACGAGACCGAGGACATCTACCTTGTCGCGGACGTGCTCGGTCACAAGGACGTCAACACAACGCGCAAACACTACGCCGCAACGAGCGAAGAACACAAGCGCATCGCGGCAAAAAAAATCAGGCTGCGGGACGACTGACGGTAACGTTCAGCGGTAAACGCGGCGCCTTTTCGCACGGGACGCATACGCGCCGGGGAGCGTACGGACCTTCAGGCGAAGGCCTTCCTTCCAGGATTCGTCGGAATCGAGGACGTAATCGCCGTCTTCGAGGTCCGGCGCAAACGGGCTCTCCGGCCCCGGGCTGTATTCGTCGTCCATATAAACGCCGGAAATCGGAATTTCCGCATACGGCCGTTTGTCCGTTTCCAGGCATTTGAAACAGTTGTCGCAGATTTTATTCGGATCGAGAATGCAGCGATCATTACATTCGCCGCAGTCGTCGCATATTTTTTCCGGATGCAAAACGCATTGTTTCACAAAAAGTCACCATTCTTTCGAACATATGTTTGCAATATGCAAAAGTATATGTTATAATTTCCACAAAGTCAAGCCGCAACCATCGATGGAGGATGAATTCAACCATGAAAAAGCTATCCGATCCGCAGCAAGTCATCCTTGATTATATGATCGCCTATACGAAGGAGCACGCCTACCCCCCGTCCGTTCGTGAAATTTGTGCCGCCGTAGGCTTAAAATCGACCGCGACCGTGCACGCGCACCTTTGCAACCTTGAAAAACGGGGCCTGATCACACGGGACTCGTCCAAGCAGCGGGCGATCTTCATCAACACGGAAAATCTGCCGAACAAGGGGGACGATTCGCATTCCATCCCGCTGGTCGGGCACGTTGCGGCCGGCCTTCCCATGCTGGCGGCGGAGAACATCGAGGATGCGTTCCCGCTTCCGGACGTGCTGATGCACGGCAAGGAACCGGAAGAAGTCTACATGCTTCGCGTCGAAGGCGAAAGCATGCGGGACGCGGGCATTCGCGACGGGGACATCCTTGTCGTCAACCACAACTGCGCCTGCACGAACGGCGACATCGTCGTTGCGCGCGTTCAGGGCGAAAGCGCGACGGTAAAGCGCTTTTACCGCGAAAAAGACCGCGTACGGCTCCAGCCGGAAAATGAGCTGTTCGACCCGATCTACGTTCCGTTCGACGAGGTTGAAATCTCCGGCAAGGTCATCGGCCTGCTGCGCTCGATCTAAAACTACGGATTCAGCAGCGTGTCGCAGGCGAGCATTGCCGCGATGCGCGCATGGGCGTACGTCAGCGCCCCCTGCACATACGCCGTATACGGCGGGCGGATCGGTCCGTCCGCGGAAAGCTCGGTGGTCGCGCCCTGCACGAACGTGCCCGCGGCCATGACGACCTGATCTTCATAGCCCGGCATGTCCCACGGTTCCGGCGACACATAACTGTCGACCGGGGCCGCTTTTTGTATGCTTTGGCAAAAGCGCACGAGCGACTCCGCGTCCTGAAACTGCACCGCCTGGATGATATCGGAGCGGGGCGCGTCGCTTTTCGGCATCGTCGGCAGACCGAGCAATTCGAACATGCGCGCAAACAGGGCCGCGCCCTTGACGCACTGCGCTGTGACGTGCGGCGCAAGGAACAGCCCCTGATAAAACAACCGGTAGTCACCCGCGTAGGAGCCGACTTCCCCGCCCATGCCCGGCACGGTCAACCGCTGGGCGATGCGCTCGACCAGGTCCTTTTTTCCGGCGACGTAACCGCCGGTCGGCGCGAGCCCGCCGCCGGGATTTTTGATCAGCGAACCTGCGGCGACGTCCGCACCGTGCGCGGTCGGCTCGCTCGCCTCCACGAACTCGCCGTAGCAATTGTCGACCACGACGACCGCGTTCGGGAACCGTTCGTGCGCGATTGCAAACGCCCGCTCCAGCGCCTGCATGCCAAACGCTTCCCGCCAGGCGTATCCGCGGGAGCGCTGCGCAAAGACGACCTTTACGGACGCGTCGCCGAACCCGCGAATCGATTCGCAGTCGATCGCCCCGCCTTCCAGCAGGTCGATTTTTTTGAAGGACACGCCCATCCGCCCTAGCGAATTCGGCGCGTCTCCGCGAACGCCGATCGCCTCGACGAGCGTATCGTACGGTTCGCCGGTGATGGAGAGAATCGTGTCGCCCGGCTCGACCAGGCCCGCCAGCGCGGTGAAGATCGCATGCGTGCCGTTGACGAACTGCGGGCGCACCAGCGCGGATTCCGCATGCAGCGCCCTTGCAAATACGCGGTCGAGCGTATCGCGGCCGATATCGTCGTAGCCATAGCCGTTGGTCGGCGCGAAATGGCGCACGCTCACGCGTTCGTCCCAGAAAGCCGACAGCACGCGCTGCGAAACGGCCATCTCGATTGCGTCGATCCGTCGGAATACCATATCCAGCGCGCTTTCCGCTTCCCAGACGATCTCTCTTGCGCGGTCGGTAATCTCTGTCATTTAATTTATCCTTTCATCCAGGCGGAAACGGCTGCCGACAATTCCGCCAGCAGGCCGTCCTTCGCTGCGTTATAATCCGTAACGTCGTGCCATAGAATGCGTTTGTCGCGCCGGAACCACGTGAGCTGACGCTTTGCAAAATGCCGCGTGTCCAGTTTGATCCGGCCGATCGCTTCTTCAAGCGTGCATTCGCCGGAAAAATACGCAAACAGTTGCCGGTAACCGATCGATTGCATGGCCGGCAGCTTTTCGTCGTACCCGGCGTTATAAATGCGTTTTGCTTCTTCGAGAAGTCCGTTTTTTATCATGAGGTCCACGCGCAGGCCGATCCGCTCGTACAGCAGCGCGCGGTCCATGTCCAGCCCGATCATGAGCGGATCGTACGGCGCGGCGTTGCCGGAGGCATTGGCAAAATCGTCGCCGTAGGACGACAGCGGCTTCTTCGAACACTCAAATACTTCCAGAGCGCGGACGACGCGCTTTTTGTCGTTTACATGCAGCCGCTTTGCCGTGGCGGGATCGGCGGCGGCCAGGCGGCCGAACGCGGACTGCGGGTCGCGCTCGTAAAGCGCTTCCATTTCGGCGCGGACCGCATCGTCACGCGGGACGGCAAAGCCGAGCGGAAACGTCAGCGCGTTGACATACAATCCGCTGCCGCCAACGACAATCGGCGTTTTGCCGCGCCGCAGTATGCCGTCGATTGCCGGCATTGCGAGCGCACGAAACTGCGAAACGGAAAATTCCGGCGTGTCGATCGGAACGCAGTCGATCATGTGGTGCGCGATTCCCTGCCGTTCTTCGACCGTCGGTTTTGCGGAGCCGACGTCCATGCCGATATAGACCTGCACGGAGTCGGCGGAGACGATCTCGCCGCCGGTTCGCTTTGCAAGCTCGATGGACGTTTCTGTTTTATGGCATGCGGTCGGGCCGACGATGCAGACGATTTTTCTGTTTTGCATGATTACGGGATACGCTTGAACATTTTTTCGATTTCCGTCCTTGAAAACCGGACCGCGACCGGCCGGCCGTGCGGGCAGGTCAGGAGCGATTCGTTTTTCGAGATCTGTTCCAGCAACTGCCGGATTTCGTCATGGCTCAGCCGTTCCCCGCCCTTGACCGCGTGTTTGCAGGCGGACTGCGCCATAGCGTCGCGGAACCATTCGTTCGGGCGCGCTTCGTCCCCTTCGGAAAGGTACGTCAGCGCGTCGTGCAGGAAGTCGCCCTTCAGCGGGCTGCCGTTCACCTGCGGAACAGCAAGCAGTGTTGCGGAGGTTTCGCCAACGTCCGAAAACACGAACCCAAACGACTCCAGCGCCGCTTTGTTTTCCATAAACAGGTCGTATTCCGAAGGCAGCAGTCGGACGTCTTCCGGCAAGAACAACGTCTGGGAAACGACCGCCGCGCGGCGCGCCATCAATGCGTCGTAAAGAAGCCGCTCGTGCGCGGCGTGCTGGTCGATGCAGTAGACACAGTCGCCCTGCTGAACGAACCAATAGGTGTTGAACGCGCAACCGATGATGGTATACGGCTCCGCGAACGGTACGGAGCGCGCATGCAAAAATATAGGCGGCTGGGATTGGGACGGTTTCGGGCTTTCGCGCCGTTCGTACGGAAGATGGTAGGACGGAACGCCCGGCGAAGGATAATCGCGCGTGTTTTCATGCAGCGTCACTTCGCTCCGCGGCGGGGCCGAGCGAAGTTCAACGCCGGGAGCCGCCGGGCTTTGCGTCATGGCGGGCCGCTCGTGCGGCGGTTCCTCCGGCCCGGATTCCAGCGTCGGAACATAGCTGCGGGTCAGCGCCTCCGAGCAGGCGACGACGAGCGAGCGAGCGACACGTTGTTCGTCGGTAAAGCGCACCTCCAGTTTGGCGGGATGGACGTTGACGTCCACCTCGGCGTAGGAAAGCTGCATCTGAATTACGGCAAACGGGAATCGCCCGCCCATCAGGCGCGTGTTGAACGCGCGGGAAAGCGCGTTGGAAAGCGAGTTCGCCCGGATGATGCGGCCGTTCAGCGTGATGGTCTGGCCGGACCGGTTGGCGCGCGCAAGCTCCGGCGTGCCGACGAATCCGGTTATTTTCATGTAACCGTCGTCGAACGAAACGGGGCAGATTTGCTTTTCGGCGGCGACGCCGTAGACGGAAAGCAGCGCGTCCCTGAGTTCTCCGCTGCCGGACGAGCGGTAGATCGTGCGCCCGTTGTTGACGAAATGGACGGCAATCTCCGGCGCGGAAAGGATCAGCCGCGCGACGTAGTCGCCGATGCTTGCGCTTTCGGCGCGCGCGCTTTTCATAAACTTCAGCCGCGCGGGCACGTTGTAAAAGATATTTTTTACCTCGACGACGGTCCCCCGCGTTCCGCCGGCGCGGCGATGCTCCTTCAGTTCGCCGCCTTCGTAACGAACCGAGGTGCCGAGTTCGTCGTCCTCCGTGCGAGTCTGCAAAACGACGCGCGCAACCGCGGCGATGGATGCCAGCGCCTCGCCGCGAAAGCCGAGCGAGCGGATGGAAAACAAGTCGCCGGCCGTGGAGATCTTGCTTGTCGCGTGCCGCAGGAACGCAGTCTCGCAGTCCTCGTCGGAAATGCCGGACCCGTTGTCCGTAATGCGGATGCAGTCGATCCCGCCATTTTCAATTTCAATCGTAACAGCCGTTGCGCCCGCGTCGATCGCGTTTTCAACCAGTTCTTTCACGACGGACGACGGCCTGTCTACGACCTCGCCCGCGGCAATCTGGTTCGCGATATTCGGCGGCAGCACATGTACTTTCGGCATAAAATATCACCTGTCCTCCGGTGGGTCCCGTTCAATCCTGTTTCAGCATCGCGTGGAGCGCATACAGTTGATTCAGCGCTTCCAGCGGCGTAATATGGTCGACGTCCATCTCCCGCACGATCCGCAGGACGCTTCCTTCGTTGTCTTCGTCCAGAAGGGACGCCTGCACGCTGGTTAAAACCTTTGCGGGCACGGCGTCGCTGCGCGCGGCGATATCGGCGGATTCCAGTTTTTCGAGTATCTCCTTCGCGCGCTGGAGCACTTCGTCCGGCAGGCCCGCGAGGCGCGCGACCTGGATGCCGAAGCTCTTGTCCGCGCCTCCGCGCACTATTTTGCGCAAAAAGACGATGTCGTCGCCGATTTCACGCACCGTCACACGGAAGTTTTTTACTCCCGCAAGCTCGCCTTCCAGCTCGGTCAGCTCGTGATAATGCGTGGCAAACAGCGCCTTTGCGCCGCAGCGTTTGCTGTCGGCAATGTATTCTAGCACCGACCATGCGATGCTCAGCCCGTCGAACGTGCTGGTGCCACGGCCGATTTCATCGAGGATCAGCAGGCTGTCCCTGGTCGCGTTGTGCAGGATGTTGGCGACCTCGCTCATCTCCACCATAAACGTGCTCTGCCCGGAGGAAAGGTCGTCGCTCGCGCCGATGCGCGTGAAGATGCGGTCGACGACGGAGACGTCCGCCTCCTGCGCGGGAACAAACGAGCCGATGTGCGCCATGAGCGCAATCAGCGCGATCTGGCGCATATAGGTGCTCTTGCCCGCCATGTTCGGGCCGGTGATGATCAAAAGACGGTTTTCTCCGCGGTCCAGCAGCACGTCGTTCGGTACAAACGGTTCTTTCAGCGCGCGCTCGATGACGGGATGCCGCCCGTTGACGATACGGATTTTGCCGGTTTTATTCATCTTTGGCCTGCAATAGCCGTTGTTTGAGGCAACTTCGCCCAGCGAGACGAACGCGTCCAGCTCGGCAATCAGCGCGCCGTCGGTCTGTAACCGCTCCGTGCTGGCCAGCAGCACCTCCCGTATTTCAAGGAACAGCTCGTACTCCAGCGCGATCAGCCGGTCCTTCGCACCGAGGATTTTCTGCTCCATCTCCTTGAGTTCGGGCGTAATAAAACGCTCCGCGTTGGTCAGGGTCTGCTTGCGCTCGTAATGATACGGCACGAGCTGGAGGTTCGACTTCGTAACTTCAATATAGTACCCGAACACGCGGTTGTAGCCGACGCGCAGGTTTTTGATCTTCGTGTTCTCGCGTTCGGCGGCTTCGAACCGGTCGAGCCAGTCCTGCGAACCGTCCGCAATGGCGCGCAGTTCGTCGACTTCCGCATTATAGCCCGCTTTAATAAAGCCGCCGTCCTTCAGCCCGGCTGGCGGCTCGTCCGCGATCGCGTTTTGCAGAAGCGACAGCACGTCCTCCATCTCGTCCAGACGTTCGGAAATGCCGCGCAGCGCTTCGCTTTTGTTTTGCTTAAGCGTCTCTTTGACAAACGGGATGCGCTCCAGCGTTTTGGAAAGCGCGACGCAGTCGCGCGCATGCACCGTCCCGTAGACGATTTTGCTGCAAAGCCGCTCGATGTCGTAAACGCCGTGCAAAAGCTCCTGGAGTTGCTTTCGCTCGGCCAGCGCGTTTGTCAGTTCCTCGACGGCGTCCAGCCGCCGGTTGATGGCTTCGACCGACTGCAACGGACGGTCGACCCAGTCGCGCAGCATTCGCCCGCCCATGCCGGTCTTTGCCGAATCGAGCAGGTTGATGAGCGTGTTTTTCTTGCTTGCGCCAAAGCGCAGCGGCTGCGTCAGCTCAAGGTTTCTACGCGTCGTCGCGTCCAGCACCATATAGCTGCTGCGGTTTAGAAGCCGCATGCTGTGAATATGCGAAAGTGCGTTCTTCTGCGTTTCGTCGAGATAGCGCATCAGCGCGCCCGCGGCGGAAACGGCGTACGGCGCGTTTTCCACGCCGAAACCGGCAAGCGACGCGACGCCGAAGTGCCGGGTCAGCATGTCCTTTGCGCTCTCCGGAAGGAACGCATTCGCGCCGTATTGCTCAAGATAATAGGAAGCGGTGATTTTTCGCGTCAGAATCTGCTGCAAAAACAGCGATGGGTCGGCGATAATCTCCCGCGGGCGGATGCGCTCCAGTTCGTCCATCAGGCCGACCGAAGGCGCGT